>CAMOTT010000042.1 GCA_946626015.1 uncultured Clostridia bacterium
CTCAGGATATGTTCGACAGAACAAAGGGCATAAAGGAAATACACTTCATCCCCGGCGCGGAGCACGCGGAATCCATGCTACGGGAGCCTGTGGAGTATCAGCGGATAGTTGAGGGCTTTCTTGCAAAGCTGGCCTGAAACAGCCTGTATTTGCCCGGGAGAAAAATATTTTAAAAAAATGCTTGCATTTGCAGAACGACTGTGATATTATTGTATAGCATTTCCGTCGGTATCAGGCGACGGGGTTTAATGCGGATTCTTTGAATCGCACATTAAAGCTGATGTTCCTCTTTTGCATTTTGTATTACGAACATCTGAAAAAACGGAGGATTATTATAATGGACTCACTCAAATTGATTGCGCAGGATTGCATCAAAACAGAAGTGCCCGAGATCGAGATCGGCAGCACTGTCAAAGTTCACGTAAAGATTCGTGAAGGTGAAAGAGAAAGGATCCAGATCTTCGAGGGTATCGTTATTGCCCGCAGAGGTTCCGGCATTTCCGAAACATTCACCGTGCGCAGAATTTCTTACGGTATCGGTGTTGAGAGGGTTTTCCCTGTTCATTCACCCAACGTGGCAAAGGTAGAAGTTGTCAGATACGGTAAGGTTCGCAGAAGTAAGCTGTATTATATCCGTGACAGAGTTGGCAAGTCAGCCAAGGTTAAGGAGCAGCTTAAATAAGGCTTTAAAAGTCTTTCGGAGAGTCTCCGGTGTTCAGCAACGCATTCTGTTGAGACGTATGCGTTACATTTGCGGCTTGCGTCGATTCTTAATGTGTTGCTGAGTGCCGGAGCTTTTACTTTTTTCCAAAAAGCAGAGTAAGAGGTGACGGTTTTGCGTAAAACTCAAGATCTGTGGTTTGACCTGTCACCTGTTGAAGATAATCAAAGCTGTTCAAAGGCTCATTACATTTTTTATGACCTTGCAAGCTCGGTTCATACGGCTGTGATTATAATTTTCATAATTTTTGTCTTTTTGATCCAGCCCGCCTTCGTCAGCGGCGAATCCATGCTGCCCACGCTGCAGAATAAGGACGTACTGATCATCTTAAATAATCGCAAAGCTTACAACAGAGGCGATATCGTGGTCATCGCGCCTTACGAAAAATCAAAGAGCTCCCTTGTCAAGAGGATCGTTGCCGTTGGCGGAGATGTTCTGGATATAGACTTTTCCTCTGGAACCGTCACATTGAACGGACAAGTGCTGGATGAGCCTTATATCAAAGAACCCACCCTGAGAAGCTTTGACGTCACCTTCCCCCTGACCGTGCCGGAGGGCTGCGTTTTCGTTATGGGCGACAACCGCAACAACTCTCTGGACAGCCGCCACTCAGATGTGGGCTTTGTGAATGAAAATTACATTTTGGGCAAAGCCGAGTTCAGACTTTATCCCTTTGGTAAGCACAATATATATGAAAACAAAGAAAGCCGGGTAAATAATGGACAATAATTCTTACACTACAGACAACATAACGGAAGCTGCCGCTGAGTCCGAACAGACCGCAGCGCAGGAGCCCGTTGACGCAGAACAGGCTGCTCCTCAGGAGCCTGTCGGCATTGAGGCGGATCAGGCCGCAGAGCCTGCCGCGGCTGCCGAAAAAGCTCCCGTGGGCTTCAAGGGCAAGCTTATCTCTCAGCTTTTTGACGTGGTGGACGTATTTATCACAGCGGTGATAATGATACTTATCGTGTTCACCTTCGTTTTCCGCTTTGTGGGGGTCGAGGGCACCTCAATGGTGGAAACCCTGCACGAAAACGATTGGCTTGCCATCACATCCACTATCAACAAAGTTGAGCGCGGCGACATCGTGGTCATCACCCAGCCCAACTATTTCAACGAGCCGCTTATAAAGCGCGTTATAGGTCTTTCCGGCGAGACGATAGACCTTGATATTGAAAACCAAAAGGTCTATATCGACGGAGTTCCCCTTGAGGAGGATTACACCAGCTCTCCCCTCAAGCTTGAGGATCTCTCCTTCCCCATGACTGTGCCTGAGGGCTGCGTTTTCGTTATGGGCGACAACCGTTCCGGCTCCACCGACAGCCGCTCCTCCATGGTAGGCATGATCGATGAGGATTACCTGCTGGGCAAGGTCGTTTTCCGTGTATTCCCCTGGGGCAATTTCAAAGTCAAATAATAAAATCACAAAGAAAAGCCACCGGTTCATTTCATTATTGAAACCGGTGGCTAATTTTTATCTCTTAAAAAATTTTTTACAAAAGCCAATCTACCTTTGCAGGTATATCATCACGACCGGGAACGCCGCCAGAGCCAAAGCGGTTATGCCCGTCCTCTCAAGGAAAGAAAAGACGTACGCCGCCATACAGGGCACAAACGCAAAGATCTTTAAAACGGGGTGAACCTCATCAGCAACGTATATAAGCTCGTACAATGTTTTGATATCCGTAAACGAGGGCAAAACATTGCTCAGGAACATCCCCCCGATAACGGTCAGCACTATATAGATAACATAGGTGGGATAAGAAACTGCCCCTGAAAAAGCATCCGACGGTTTGACCCCCAGATACACCAGCGGAACGACCCCGCCGGCGTAAACGATGAGCCCGGACACCGTCATAATAAGCGACGGGAACAAGCATATCATAAACTGGGTGGGCAGATGATCTATCTTGTAATGCACAGCGTGACCGAAATTCACAAGGGAATGATTATCCAGATTGTTTGACGGCGGTATCGCAAACAATTTGCAAAACAATTTTTCAAGCGTAAACTTTATATAGGCGCCTATAAAAGTGACCGCTCTGAAAAACACACTTATTCGGCTGATCAACGATCTTCACTCTCCAAAATAAAATCTTTTAAAGACCTCAGTTTCCGGGATTATTGTCGAGCACCTTCATATCCGGCATACGCATATGTCCGAAGAAATTCTCGGGCCAGTAGAAGGCAGGGGCGCCCTCCGGCACGGATATCTCAAAATACACGCCTTCGGAAATAAAGTCGTGCTTGAGATACGCTCCGAATTCATTGGTGCTGTATATCGAAAGCAGGAAATAATATTTGCCGGGCATAAGTCCTGTTGAGTCAAGCTCAAACACGGTCTCGTGCTCCTTCTTTGAGGGGTCGTATTCTATATCCACGGAGTGGGACGTGCAAACCGCGACGTCGTCAACGTATCTGAGCGCGACAAAGGCGCGCAGCTTTCCCACATCCTTGAAAAGATCCCAGCAGACCCTGAAGCGTATCTTCTCGTTCTGGTAGTAGTTTGCAATATCTCTGTCGAAATACAGATCTTTTATAAACAGGTTCTGACCGTAGACCATATCCATCCGGGGAACTTCACGGAAATCATAATGGGGCTTTAACGCGGACTCCCCTTTCTCCATGTAAACGTCGATAGCCGAGTCCGTATCCCCGTCAAAAATGACTGTTCCGTGGTCAAGGACAAGGCACCTGTTGCAAAGGTTCCTTATTGTGGACATATTATGGCTGACATAGAGCACCGTCCTGCCCTCGTTGTTTGCGGCATTGTCCATTTTGCCAAGGCATTTCTGCTGGAATTTCATATCTCCAACGGCGAGGACCTCGTCCATAACAAGTATCTCTGAATCAAGGTGAGCCGCAACGGAAAATGCCAGCTTAACGTACATTCCCGAGGAATATCTTTTAACGGGCGTATCTATGAATTTTTCGATCTCGGAAAATTCTATGATCTCGTCAAGCTTCTTTTCTATCTCGCTTTTTCTCATTCCGAGTATGGCGCCGTTGAGGAAAATGTTCTCGCGGCCGGTAAGCTCCGGGTGGAAGCCCGTACCCACCTCAAGCATACTTGAGATCCTGCCCTTGATGTAGACCTTGCCTTTTGTGGGGGCGGTGACCCTTGAAAGCACCTTGAGCAGGGTGGATTTGCCCGCGCCGTTTCTGCCGATGATTCCAATGGCGTCCCCGGCGTGGATCTCGGCATTGATGTCTTTTAAGGCGTAAAACCTTCCGTTTTTCTGATTGGGATTATCTCCGATCTTTGAGTTGGGATCCTCCTTGCCCCGGACCTTTGCCAGCCAGGACTGGACATCCCCGTAAAAAGTACCCGTGCCGATGGTTCCCAGACGGTACTGCTTGTACAGATTTTCAAATTTGATAACGGTATCACTCATATTTTACAACTCCTGATTTTCTGAATATTGACGGTACACAAGGCTTGTCAAACGGTATCCATGAAAGTCCTTTCGGCCCGGTTGAACATAACCATGCCTATGCAGAAAATCACTATGGAAAAGGCAATGGTATATATGAGCGAACCCACCGGCGGGAAATCGCCGGAGGTGAGGAAAGCGTACCTGAAGCCCTCCACCACGGAGGTCATGGGGTTGCAGAGCATAAAAGTCCTTATCCTGCCGTGTGTTTCGGAAAGGGGATAAACAACGGGAGCAAGGTAGATAAGGTAGCCTATGAGTACCTTGACCACCATTTGAAGATCCTTATATTTAGTGGTCAATGACGAGATGATTATGCCGAAACCGATGCCCATGAGCGCAGAGCACAGCAGGTAGACCGGCACAAGCAAAAGGGAAATGTTGGGTCTTATGCCGCTCACTATCATGTAGTATACCCAAAAGCCGGCAAACATCAGGAAACGTATCGTGAACTGTATAAGGTTGGAAAACATTGTGGTGATAGGCATCACAAGCCTTGGAAAATACACCTTGCCGAAAATATAGGCATTGTCCGCAAAGGTGTTGCAGATCTCGGAAAAGCTGCTCTGGAAAAAAGTCCAGATCAAGGTACCGCACATATAGAACAGGAACTGAGGAGTTCCGTTGGTGCCTATTTCCGCAATGTTGCCGAAAACAAGGGTCTGTATCAGGGTGGTTATCAACGGGGTTATCAGTACCCAAAGAGGGCCGAGGATCGTCTGCTTGTAAATAGTGGAGAAATTCCTTTTGACAAACATGGCGATCAGGTCGCGGTATCTCCAAGTTTCCTTTAATTTCAAATCAAAAAGCCTTTCCTGAGGCTTTATTATGGTTGTCCACTTTTCAGTACTCACAGTAAAGTCCTACCTTTTGTTTTGGAATTGACATACTTATACATAATATTTTTCATATTATACTATAAATGGAAGATTTTTACAACATATCAACGCCATAAATCGGAATATTTTTTATTTTTAGTTATTAAGCTGTATTTTGGCGCTTGATTTAAACCACATTGACGAAAAACCGCAGGAGCAATCCTTTATTCTGCCCCTGCAGTGCTCATTTTATGATAACTTAAATTCATCTGCGGTGGGATATGAGCTCATAGCTCCCTGCTTGGTAACGCTCACCGCGCAGAAGGCCGTTGAAAAATCCACGCAGCTTTGCAGCGTCTCGCTGTCCGTCTCCGAGATGTTTTCCGCAGTGATGCCGCTTTGATTTAGCTTGTATAAGAAAGAACCGATAAATCCATCCCCTGCCCCGGTGGTGTCCGCGACCTCCACCTTGGGCGCCTTACTGTAGACTTTGGCATTTTTTGTAAAAGCATAGGCTCCCTCCGGGCCGCAGGTGTATACGATCATCTTCACGCTGCCGCGGAACAAAACATCAAGCGCCTTATGTATATCCTTCTCCCCCGTTATGAACTCCAGCTCCTCGTCGGAGATCTTGACTATATCCGCATAGTCGATGAACTCATTGACTGTGCTCTTCAGCAGAGCCTTGTCCTGCCAGAGGGGGAACCTGAGATTGGGGTCAAAGCTCACCATTGCGCCGCTTTCCTTAGCGTATTCGATAGCTTTTCGGTGAGCCTCTCTCATGGGGAAATCCCCCAGATCCACACTGCAAAAGTGGAAAACGTAGGCGTCGGAAAAATAAGCCTTGTTGAGTTGCTCCGGAGTATAGAGCATATCCGCAGAGGGCTTCCTGTAAAAGGAAAAAGTCCGGTTGCCGTCACTGCCCAGGCTCACAAAGGCAAGGGCGGTATTCGCCTTGTCGGTAAGCGCCACCTCCCCGGTATCCACGCCGTAGGATTCAAGCTCCCTTAATATCCGCGCTCCAAAGGGGTCGTTGCCCAGCTGGGTTATGATCCCGGCTTTACCCCCAAGCACCGAATAGGCGCAGCAGACGTTCGCCGGCGCTCCCCCCACCTTAGGGGCAAACCCTGTGACCTCGTAAAACTCACAGCCGCTTTTGTTCGGAATAAAATCTATCAGCGCCTCTCCCAGCGCCACAAGCTTGTTTTTTGTCATTTTTTCATCTCCGTATTCTGTAAATCCGGGAATATTCCCCGCCGCGCCGTTACTGAACGCTTCGAGCCTGTTCTTAATACATATTTTTCTCCCCGGCAAACCGTTATTTCAAATCCTTTTTAATCATTATATCCGAGCCGTTCGGTTTTTTCAATCCTTTGACGAGGAAAATTCCTCCGCTTGAACAAACCGCAAACGGTTTCGGACGGGGGCGGCAAGTGACGCCTGTAAACGATTTTTCGCCGTATCCCCGGCTGACCGTATTATCCGGGGGTACAGCGATTTTGATGTAAAAAGATATTTTAACGATGTGAGACAAATAAAATCGGTTTTGATCGGTTAAGCAGCGCTTTAATCCTGATCAAAGCGCCAGAACCCCGTTCCCGTCTCCGGGTCGTGTGCCCTTTTGATTACACCACCCGTCACAGGCCTGAGTTCTATCTCCGCAGTATAAAGAACAGTCGCAGCCTTCATATGCCCGGCTGCCATTCTATGTTCCGCTCCCGCCTTGTATGAGAACATTCCGTGCGTATGGTGGAACAGCTGACCGTTATCCGTAACGATATTCCCCGTGATATTGATCAACTCCAGCATACCGTCTATCATCTCTGTTTCAAACGTTCCTTTCTCCGGAATAAAAGTCTGCAGCTCCCCATGGCTGCATCCGCCTATCCCTGTAAATACAGCGGAGCGGATATTCTCTTTGCGGCATATCTGGAGCAATTCGGATATTATCTCCTCACCTTTATCAATTCTGATATAGCATATATCGTTCATTCTGCGATAATCCATATTTAACTACCTCCTAAAAACTTTGCAGGTCTGTTGTTTAAAAAGCGCCTCTTTTGTTACCCAAAAGAGACGCTTTTCTGGTCGGAGTGACGGGACTTGAACCCATGGCCTCTTGGTCCCGAACCAAGCGCGATACCAAACTTCGCCACACCCCGATGACACTTTGATTATTATATACTAAAACAAGATTTAAATCAATACGTTTTTGAAAATTTAAGTACATTTTTTGTAAAGTCGTCAATGACAGGTATCACTTTTCTCAAAAAATATGATGTTCGGTAGTTGGTTTATTGAAATCTGAACTGTTGTATTTACAGGATCTTGATTTTCTCGCCCGGTTCGTACTGAATTGAATGAATATTTGGATTACTGCTACAACCGGATCAAGTTGAAACTAACTGACCTGACACCCGCTAAGCGCAGATCTCAAGCCATCGCAGCTGCTTAATATTCAGTTTGCACAAGGGTTTAATAAAACTTCGCCTGACTTTTGGGGGGGCACTTCAAACCGTTACAAACGGTTTTTCTTTTTTCAACAAAAAGTGGTTCATATCAATTGACACTGCAGAATAGATATAGAAAAATTTTCATATTTAAGTGGTAATATTCATCAATATATGGTATACTATGAAAATGTGAAGTTATTTTTGTATGGAGTGGTGTTTAATTGAATATATCAATAAACAACATCAATATCAACTATCGCTCAGAGGGAGCCGGAGAAACCCTTGTGCTCCTCCACGGATGGGGTTCAAACATAAAACTTTTTGACGGGATATTCGACCTGATGTCCGGCCAATATAACGTGCTCGCTCCGGATATGCCCGGCTTCGGTCTCAGCCAGGAGCCCTCCTCCCCCTGGTGCGTGGACGATTACGTGGATTTCGTCATTGATTTCCTTAAATCGCTCAATATAAAAAAGGCTTCGTTCTTAGGCCACTCCTTTGGCGGCAGGGGCATTATCAAGCTGCTAAACAGGCCTGACCTGCCCTTTGAGATCGACAAGCTGGTGCTGGTGGACAGTGCCGGAATAAAGCCCGAAAAAAACTTTAAGCAAAAGCTCAAGCTCCGGGTATACAAGCTGTCAAAAGGCGTGCTGAACCTTGCCCCGGTCAAGAAGCTTTTTCCGGACGCCCTTGAAAACCTCCGCAAAAAGAACGGTTCCGCCGACTACAACAACGCCTCGCCCATCATGCGGCAGTGCCTTGTAAAAGTGGTAAACGAGGATCTGACCCATCTTTTGCCCTCCATAAAGCAGCCCGTTCTGTTGATCTGGGGCAGCAACGACACCGCCACCCCTCTCTCGGACGGAAAATTGATGGAAAGCCTTATGCCGGAGGCAGGTCTTGCAGTGATCGAGGGCGTTGGGCATTACTCCTTTATCGAAAATCAGGCGGTTTTCAACAACATTATGCGGTCATATTTTAAAATCGGGAATTAAGGAGATATTATGGATATCATTTTAACCGTTGTGCTCCTGTGCGCGTCAGTAATAAGCACCGGCCTTGTGCTCCTGAGCTTTATGCATATGTTCCAGCTCAATTCGTACAAGCCCAAGGTGCAGCTTGTCTGGTGCCGCAAAAACTCACGCAGATTCGCGCCTTTTATAATCGACGTAATTGCCTTTGCCATAGCCGCGCTGACCGGCTCGGCAGCAGGTATGATCCTCCTCTCCGCGGCGTTTATCATTACCGGGCTTTTCTTCCTCCCGGCAAAAAAAGCCAAAAAGCCTCTGGTTTTCACCGCCCGGGTAAAGAGGATGCTCACCACGGAAGCGGTGCTCTATGCCGCCGCTTCCGCATTGACTCTGTGCCTTCTGCTCAAAAACGGGGAGCTTGTGAGCATCCGTATTTTGACCCTTGTTTATTTTATCCTCCACATACTTTCACCCTTTGGTGTGCTTTTGGCGAACTTTGTAAACAAACCCGTTGAGAAGGCAATAAACAACCACTATATCAACGACGCCAAGCGCATACTCGCCCAATGTGACAGGCTCACTGTTATCGGCGTTACCGGCAGCTATGGCAAAACAAGCGTAAAATTCTACCTGAACACCCTGCTCAGGGCAAAATATAACGTGCTCGTCACTCCGGAAAGTTATAACACCCCTATGGGCGTTGTTAAAACAATCAGGGGCTCTTTAAGATCCACCCACGATATCTTTGTCTGCGAAATGGGCGCAAAAAATGTCGGGGATATAAAAGAGCTCTGCGACATAGTCCATCCGCGTCACGGCGTTATCACCTCTGTGGGTCCGCAGCACCTTGAGAGCTTCCGCACAGTGGAAAACGTCATAAAGACAAAATTTGAGCTGTCAGACAGCCTGCCCGCCGAGGGTATGCTGTTCCTCAACGGCGATGATGAAAACATCAGGACCCAACTGGAAAGACGCGCCAACGTGACCTACGGCCTTGGAGAGGGCAACGACTACTCCGCCTTTGATCTCTCCGTCAGTGAAAAGGGAACTTCCTTCTCTGTCAAGGCTCCCGACGGTGAATGCGAAACCTTTACCACAAAGCTTATCGGCAGACATAATGTTATAAACATTCTGGGCGCCATAGCCGTTTCAAACAAGTTGGGCATAACCCTCCATGAGCTCAAACCTCAGGTGCGGAAGCTTGAGAACGTGCCCCACCGGCTCCAGCTCATAGACCGGGGGGAGACCCTTATAATAGACGACGCATACAACTCAAACCCAAGCGGCAGCAGGGTGGCCCTTGAGACACTCTCCCTGTTCAGCGGCAAAAAGATCCTCGTCACCCCGGGTATGATCGAACTGGGCGAGCGTGAGGATGAATACAACCGTGAATTCGGCAGAAACGCCTCAGCAGTCTGCGACTTTGTAGTGCTGGTGGGCGAAAAGCAAACAAAGAGCATATATAACGGGCTCAGGGACAAGGGTTATCCCGACGATCAGATATACGTTGCCAAAGATCTGAACGACGCCCTTGCAAAGGTTCGCGCCCTTCAATATGAAGAAAAGAAAATAATATTGCTGGAAAACGATCTGCCCGACAATTATTGATAACGAGTACAGGAAACGGAGGACGATTTACAATGAAAATAAAGCTTGCGGTAATGTTCGGCGGCAAAAGCGTGGAGCACGAGATATCCATAATCTCCGCCATACAGGCTATCGGATATCTTGATAAGGAAAAATATGAAATAATACCTATATATATAACAAAAAGCAACGAGATGTACGTTGGTGAAAACATCGGCAAAATAGAGGCATACAAGGATATTAAGGGTCTGCTTTCCTCCAGCCGGCGTGTGAACCTGATCTGCGACAACGGCAGGGTGAGCATTATCCCCTACCCCTCAAAGCTTTTTTCAAAAGCGCCGCTCAACACCATCGACGTGGCCTTCCCCATCGTTCACGGCACTAATGTTGAGGACGGCACCCTCCAGGGCTACCTTAAGATGCTGAACCTCCCATACGTGGGCTGTGATGTGCTCTCCTCCGCTGTGGGTATGGATAAGTACGTTATGAAAACCGTGCTTAAGGACAACGGCATTCCCGTTCTTGACTGCCGCTGCTTCAGCGCCGCCCGGTATAATGACTCCCCGGAAAACATTGTCGAAACCATTGAGGGGGCGTTTGAATATCCGGTCATCGTAAAGCCCATCAATCTGGGTTCGAGCATCGGCATCAGCAAGGCGGAGGACAGAAAAGAATTGAGCGACTCCCTTGACCTTGCCTTTGAGTTTGCCTCAAAGATCCTTGTGGAACCTGCCATCAAAAACCTCAGAGAGATTAACTGCTCCGTTCTGGGCAGCAGCGATTTTGCCGAGGCCTCCGAGTGCGAGGAGCCTGTAAATACGGATAAGATCCTCAGCTATGAGGATAAATATATCAACAACGCCAAGGGCTCAAGCAAGGGTATGGCAAGCGTCAAGCGCAAGATCCCGGCAGAGCTCTCCCCCGAAAAGAGGGAGGAGATCAGGAGCCTTGCGGTGCAGGCCTTCAAGGTACTGGGCTGCAACGGCGTTTCAAGGATCGACTTTATGATAGACGGGGACACAAACAATGTCTGGCTCAATGAGATAAATACCATCCCCGGCTCCCTCTCCTTCTACCTGTGGGAACCTATGGGGCTAAAATATTCCCAGCTTCTTGACCGTATGATAGACCTCGCCCTGGAGCGTCAGAGGAAGGAAGAGGATATAACCTATTCATTCGACACCAATGTGCTCTCCGGAGTAAAGCTCGGCGGTACAAAAGGCAAACTCAAGGTCTGAAAAAACCGTCAATAAAAGCCCTTTATCATCGGTATTTTGTTCTAAACAACGGTTATTTTTGTAATTGGTTTATACTTTACATAACGTGTTTTTTATTGAATACCGCTTTGTATCCGGCAAAGCGGCTCACAATATTTAGGTTTGATCAAATATCCGGTTTTCCATATCTTGTGGAAAACCGGAGCTTTTTGTTTATTATGACATTTTTGCCCTGCTTTCAAATTTTGTAAAGCAATTATATTTACATTATTAAAAATTTATTTCTATTTTATAATTATAATTAAGAATTATTTTGTCTGTATATTTTACTATATTCACCATTTTGCCCGTATTATTCAGCCAAAAACGGTTTAATATTTTTGCTTCGGTTTCTTTTCTCAAAATGAATATTTCAGCGAATATACAGCATATAAATTGTAAAGTTTTTTTGTTTACCGCTGTGGAAAACTCTGTGGAAATTGTGAAAAACTTGATTTTTCAAGCTTTAAAAACCGATTTTGGAAAGCTTTTTGCTTGTCAAACCTCAAGTTTTCCACAATAAATCAAAAATTGTTCATTAAATATTCATTTTTTCCACAGACCTGCTCCGCCGTCAAATATACAGCCAAAGCTGCATCAAATTCAAAAGATCGCCCATACGATATTATTTGTATCATAAATAGAATGAGCCGCCCGATAAACGGGCGGCTGCGATCCTAAAAAATCAGTTGCTTATTATTTCTCGCTGGGAGCTAAGAAATCAGCAATAGCGTCGAAGATAGCGTTGACCTTAGCGACTGTCTCCTCATCAGCATTAACAAGCTCAAGGATCTTGAGAACAAGCGCACGTACTTTCTCGATCATTTCATTTATCCTCCCTTCAAGCAATTTTAACATAATAAGTACAAAAGTACTATTACAGGTATATTAAACCACAAAATCAAACATTTGTCAAGATAATGTATAATATTAACTGAAAAAGGCCTGAAATTAGCATATTTAGTATCCGGCCGGAGTACAAAAAGAATGAGCCGCCTGTTAAAACAGGCGGCTGCTACTCTTAAAAATCAATTTGCTTATTATTCAGCGCTGGGAGCTAAGAAATCAGCAATAGCATCGAAGATAGCGTTAACCTTCGCGACTGTCTCCTCATCAGCATTAACAAGCTCAAGGATCTTGAGAACAAGCTCACGTACTTTCTCGATCATTACATTTATCCTCCCTTCAAGCAATTTTAACATAATAAGTACAAAAGTACTATTACAAGCATATTAAACCACAAAATCAAATATTTGTCAAGATTTAGAGTAAAAAATTTAAACCCGGATCAGGCATCAAAGCTTTGAAACAAAGTTTTCGACCCTTTGCGCAGCCTCTTTCAGATGATCTATGGAATAGCAGTAGGAGGCGCGCACGTGCCCCTCTCCGCTTTCGCCGAAGGCGCTGCCGGGTATGAGGGCGACTCTTTCCGACACAAGCAGCTGCTTGCAGAATTCATCCGAGGACAGCCCGAACCGTTTGATGGACGGGAAGG
>CAMOTT010000043.1 GCA_946626015.1 uncultured Clostridia bacterium
CTTGATAACGCCACCCTTCTGATGCCGAACAGATCGGACAATATGCCGCCCAGCGCCTTACCCATACCCATTGAGCAGAAAAGCAAAACGGTCTGAAGCGTTGTCTTTATCCACGACGTGGGAATCCCGTATGCCATGTATCCCCTTGTAATGACCACGATCAAAGACAGCGCGATAACCGTATATTTGCCGATCCCGGGATTGCCGTACTTGAAAGCGCGGCATGAAAACGCGCATCCATCGGTATCTTTATCAAGATACATCTGCGCCAGAACAGCAAAGGGCACCGCGGAAGCTATCAGGATAAGCGGCAGCCAGAAAGGCGCGGCTCCGGCGCTCAGGAGCTTACCTGTGATCACACCGAAGGATCCGCCAGATACAAAGATAGCGCTGTGGGAAAGGTTCCCGTTTGAGGTCCGCAAGGTAACTTCCGCGCCGTTGACATGGATAAGAGCATTGCCCAGGCACAAAATGACAAGGGATAGAAAAGTCCTCGCCGTGTAACGCTGCATCACCACAGCAACAGCCAAAAGCGGCAAGCCCAGGCAGGAGAAGGATATTCGCCTGAATTTGTCGTTTATGTATCCGATAACAGACTGCGGCACAAAGGCCAGCATATCATAAGCAAATACTATCAACCATGTGACCGGAACGCTTTCAACGTAATTGCCCAGAACAAAAAAGCATATTACTTCAGTAACGAAATGAACATAAAAATACAGAAATCCCGTTCCGATATTTCTTGTGTCCCACCTTTTTACTCTCATGGCGATTTCATATCTCTCTTTTCATTCATTATAATATTTAAAAGCCACGATCATTTTATCATTCAAAAAATTCTTTGTCAACCGTTTGAGGCTTTGCCTTATCCGCCGCTTTCACGACACATTTATTCAAATCTGCCATATAGACAAATCGGTTTTGATGTGGTAAACTGTTATCGACCCTTGAGGCAACCGCAAGGGCATATAAAAATAATAAAAAGGGATCGTTTTTGATTTATGAATAAAAATATACTATCTGTTATATTGTTCGTTTTGATTATACTATCGTTTTGTTCCTGTTCGTTCAAAAAAAATATTGAAGAGCCCTCCTCAACCTCGGCAACTTCGGCGGCCACTACCGAAGCCATCGTACCCGACTCCACTGCCCCCACCGAACCTTCGACAGAGCTCTCCGAAGAGACCTCCACCTCAAAAAAGGCCGATTATGACAAAGAAATGTATGAGGGGCTGAGCGATGAGGAACGGGAGCTGATCATTGGCGCTCTGGGCGAAGACTTTAAGTTTGAAGGTGTTGACGAGCTTTCATCAAAAGAGATATCAAAGATAATCAAATATGCCAGAACTCAGGGCAAGCGTGTAAAGATAAGGAACGAAAAGCTGGTAATAACCGACCTTGAGGGCAACACCGTTACCACAGTAGCCGTGACCTGGCCCGGCAGCAAGCTCCTTGAGCTCCTGCCCCCGCCCCAGTTCGGCAAAATGACCCTTCACTCCGGCGATGATAATGAATACGCCGTAACAATTACAGATTTTACGGAGAGTAATATCCAGGAATACACAAAACTGCTGACCGGCGCCGGTTTTTCTCAGGGCATCGAGCAGATAAACGACCTTGACAACGGAGTTTACAACTATTCCGCCAGCAGATCGGACGGCGTTTCCGTCAACCTTTCGGTGGTGACCCCCGATTGCCTTGTAATAACCGTAAAATCAAATCAGTAAAATATTGCAGATATGAAAAAGCACCCGACGGAAATCGGGTGCTTTCTCAAAATGGGGGATTGTTTAAGGGGGATACTTTAAGATGAAGATTGTACTCGTTACCGGAGGATCGGTGCGGCTCCGTTCCTCCTGAGCACACTTGTATTGTAACTCACAGTTGTTTCAAATCTGTGAACACACTTTAATAATTTGTTTAACTTTTTTTGAACACAAGGCAAGATATTGTGGCCTTGGTTCTTATTTTTTGATTATTTTGTGATTTGTGTGTTGACTTTACATAACAGTGCTCCTATAATAAAAAATAGTTGTATATGCAACTGTATAAATTTTTAATACTATATTTTGGAGGTATCTCAATGGACAGGATCGTAAAAATCGGCATAATCGGTTGCGGCGGTATCGCCACAAATAAACATATGCCCGCGCTGGCTAAGATCCCCAACGTGAAAATGGTCGCTTTCTGTGACATTATTGAGGAAAGAGCCATTGCCGCGGCAAAGAAATTCGGCACCGAGAACGCCAAGTTCTGCACCGATTACAAAGAGCTTCTCGCGGATGATGAGATCGAAGTTGTCCATGTTTGCACGCCTAACCGCTCACATTCCTTTATTACCATTGATTCCCTCGAGGCCGGCAAGCACGTAATGTGTGAAAAGCCCATGGCAAAGACCTATGCCGAGGCTAAGGAGATGCTTGAGGCCGCAAAGAGGACCGGCAAAAAGCTCACCTTCGGTTATCAGTCTCGCTGGAGAGACGACGCTCAGTATCTCAAGCGCTGCTGCGAAAACGGCGAGCTGGGCGACATCTACTACGCCCGCGCGTTGGCTCTGCGCAGGCGCGCAGTTCCCACATGGGGCGTGTTCCTCAACGAATACGAACAGGGCGGCGGCCCCCTTATCGACATCGGCACCCATGCCCTTGACCTTACCCTGTGGATGATGAACAACTACAAGCCCAAGATGGTCGTCGGAGCCTCCTTCAAGAAGCTGGGCGATCAGAAAGGGACAGCGAACGCTTGGGGCGACTGGGATCCAAAGGAGTACACCGTTGAGGATTCCGCTTTTGGATTTATCAGGATGGAAAACGGCGCCGTAATTTCCCTTGAATCCTCCTGGGCGCTTAATGTAAGGAAGCCCATAGAGGCCAGCACCATGCTCTGCGGCGACAAGGGCGGAGCCGATATGTTCGACGGCCTGCATCTCAACTACGTCAAGAACAACCGTCAGGTGGTTGAAACCCCCAACTTTGAAGCCGGCGGCGTGGCTTTCTTTGACGGCAAAACAGCCACACCCGAGGATCTTGAGGCTAAAGCATGGATCGACGCCATAGTCAACGATACAGAGGTCTACACCAAGCCCGAGGAGGCTCTTGTTGTGACCCAGATCCTTGAGGCTATCTATGAATCCTCAAAGACAGGCAAGCCTGTATTCTTTGATTGACGTGTAGATTTATTTTGTGTAAAAAAATCAGAAGGGAGAAGCGATTCTGGCATAAAAGGGTGATTTTTCATCTCTTTTTGTGCGATTTTCGAATCGCATGGCGATCAAAATGAAATTAGGCATAATTGCCGGCTTTGGTGAAGAAGATTTCAAAATGGCAAAAGCCAAGGGTTTATCCTTTATTGAAATATGTTACAACGTCGGGCTTGATTGCCGGGAATTTTACGATCAGCTTGATGAAATAAAGGCTCGTATCGCAAAATACGGCGTGGGCATCGGCTCCATCGGCAGATGGGGGTCCGACAAAATTGCCGCCGACGGAAGCATCATACAGGAGGAGCTTGATAATTCATATCTGCTCATCGACATTTGCGCCGAGCTGGGCTGCAAGGTGTTCAACACCGGTGTAAACTACGTTGACTCCCTTTCAAAGTTCCGTAACATTTCCTGCGCCATTGAATTCCTGCAAAAACTGGTGGATTACGGTAAGACCAAAGGGGTCAAAGTCGCCACCTACAACTGTGATTGGAACAACTACGTCCGCGAGCCCTCAATTTGGGAATATACTCACGGCCACATCAAAGACCTGGGCATAAAATACGATCCCACCCATTGCATAAACTGCGGCAGCGGGGATTATCTGGGGGAGACAGCCGACTGGGGCGACCGTTTTTACCACGTCCACATCAAGGGCACGATCAACGTAAACGGCGACCATGTGGACGATCCCCCGGCAGGTATGGATATTATCAACTGGGGCGCGTTTATCGGCCTGCTCTATGCAAAGCAATATGACGCCAACCTCAGCATTGAACCCCACTCCGACACCTGGAGGGGCGAATTGAGCGACTTTGGCGTGAATTTCACTATAAACTATATATCAAAGTTCATTTATTCAAAATAATTGAAAGGAAAGGTGCGGCTTTGCCCTGTGCAAAATTCGCACCTGTAATTACATTATGAAATACGCGGTTCAGTTGTATACTCTGCGCCACCACATGGAAAACGGTGAAAATTTCTTTGACGTGTTAAAAAAGGTCAAGGAGTTGGGCTTTGACGGCGTGGAATTCGCGGGATTTTACGGGTACGGCGCGGAGGAACTGAAAGAAAAGCTGGAGGAATACGGCCTCACCGCCGTGGGCGCCCACATTGGGCCGGATGACCTTAAACCGGAAAATTTGGGCGCGACCCTTGAATTCTGCTCGGCCCTTGGCATGGATAAAATCGGCGTAGGCTACGCGCCCCACTCAACGGCAGAGGAGGCTGCCGCCAGCCGGGATATACTTGAGTACGCTTACAACGAGGCGGCAAAGCAGGGCATAACCATCTATTATCACAACCACAGCGACGAATTCCGTCCCTTTAGTGACGGCAGCTATCCCATAGATATAATCAAACCAGCCTGCGCCCTTGAGGTGGACACATACTGGAGCTTTTTCGCCGGGGTGGACAATTATAAGTTCATTAGCGAAAACCGCGGTAAGGTTGTCCTTCTGCACATCAAAGACGGCGTGGGAGAAAAGCCATGCGCTTTGGGCGAGGGCAACAACGACCTTCTCAGCGTGGCAAAGATCGCAAAAGAGCTGAATATGGAGTGGGTCATACTCGAAAACGATGATCCGGAGCCTGACGGGATCTCGGATATCTCCAGAAGCATGAAATACTTAAAAGCAAACTTTTAACAGTCAAGAGGTAATCAAAATGTTCAAAAAAGACAAAATAGTTGGCGCCGCTTTGCTGGGCTACGGCGGCATCGCTCAGGGCTGGCACAAGGACAGGATTAGGGAAGTTGACGGCATTGAGCTTGTGGGCGTTTATGACATAAAGCCCGAGCGTATGTCAGCCGCGCAGGCTGACGGATTAAACACCTATTCCTCAAGGGCGGCTATGCTGGCAGACGAAAACGTGGATCTAGTCATTGTGGCCACACCGAACCACGTCCACAAGGAGCTTGTCATAGACGCTCTCAACTCAGGCAAGAACGTTATCTGTGAAAAGCCCGTCGCTCTTTCAAGCGAAGATCTTGAGGATATGATCGCCGCGGCCAAAAAGAACGACCGTCTGTTCACGGTTCATCAGAACAGGCGCTGGGATCAGGATTACCTGATCTTGAAAGAGATCATCAAGAACAACTCCCTGGGCAGAATATTCAACATTGAATCCCGCGTGCAGGGTTCTCACGGCAATCCTGGCGACTGGCGCAACCACAAGCAATTCGGCGGAGGAATGGTGTTTGACTGGGGCGTCCATATGCTGGATCAGGCTTTGATGCTCATGGAGGACAGCAAGCTGCTATCGGTTTACGCCACCCTTACATACATCACCACCGACGACTGTGACGACGGTTTCCGCGCCACCCTCACCTTTGATAACGACATCAATTTCTACGTTGAGGTCACCACAAGCAACTTCATAGAGCTGCCCCGCTGGTATATGCTGGGGTTAAACGGCTCCGCCGTGATAACCGATTGGGACAACCACGGCAAGATCGTAAAGGTCACTGATTGGGAGAACCGCGAGGCTGTGCCCGTTCAGGCCGGCGCGGGACTTACAAAAACAATGGCTCCAAGGCGCGACGACACCATCGCCGAAGAGCCCCTCCCCTATGTACCCAGACATTGGAACGCCTATTATGAAAACCTTGTCGCCTACTTTAACGGCAAGGAGGATATCGCCGTCACCCATGACCAGCTGAGAAGATCCACAAAGCTCATTGAGGCAATTTTTGAATCCGCAAGGACTAATGAAGTTGTAAAGTTTAACTGATAAAAAAGGCTCACAAAAGCACCGTATCCCCTGCCGTTCAAGGCTCAGGATACGGTGCATATTTTTTTAATTATTATTTGATTATATTAACCAAACTTTACAGCAAGATTATCGATAGTGCCATCTGCAAGCATCTTTTCAAGGGAAGCGTTGATCTTCTCAAGGAGCTCTGTGTTGCCCTTCTTGACAGCAATACCGTACTGCTCGGACTCAAAAGCGGTTGAATCCTCAACTATCTTAAGATCCTGCTTGTCGCCGATAAAGTTCTTAGCGGTTATGGAGTCGATAACAACAACGTCGCATCTGCCGTTTTCCAGCTCAAGGATAGCTTCTGTACCCTTTTTGAATGCCTCGTAGTTGTAACCGCCGTTCTTTTCCGCCAGATCCTTAACGCAGGACTCACCAGTATAACCCTGAACAACGGCGATCCTCTTGTCCTTCATGTCGGCGGCCGACTTGATGTCGGAATCGGTCTTGACTATCATTACCTGTACCGCGGTGTAGTAAGGAATTGAGAAATCAACAGACTGCTTTCTTTCCTCATTGATGGTCATGCCGGCGATAAGGGCGTCCACCTGACCGTTGTTAAGGGCAACGATAAGAGAATCAAACTCTATGTTCTCTATTTTTGTTTCCATGTCCAAATCTTCGCCGATCTTCTTGGCAATGCCCATATCGATACCGTCGAACTTATCAATGGTGCCGCCTTCAGAGTTTACAAACTCAAAGGGAGGGAATTCCGCATTTGTGCCGAATACAAGCGCTTTTTTCTCTGTTTCCTGCTTTCCGCCGCAAGCGGTGAAAGCTGTTACCAATGCCGCGACCACAAGCACAACGCTCGCGATTTTTAAGAATTTTTTCATTTTCTTCTGCTCCTTTTAAAATAATTTATAATAAAATGCTTCACAGCACTTTACTCAGGAATAATTTTGTGCGGTCATTCTGAGGATTTGAAAGTATCTCTCTTGGGTCTCCGCTTTCAAGGATAACGCCGTTGTCCATAAACAAAAGCCTTGTGCCCACCTCCCGGGCAAAGCCCATCTCATGGGTAACGACCACCATGGTCATTCCGCTCTTTGCAAGATCCTTCATAACATCCAGCACCTCGCCAACCATCTCGGGATCAAGGGCGCTTGTGGGCTCGTCAAAGAGCATTATTTCAGGCTCCATGGCAAGGGAACGGGCTATGGCTATCCTCTGCTTCTGTCCGCCGGAAAGCTGCTCCGGGTAATTGTCCACCTTATCCTCAAGTCCGACTTTTTTAAGCAGATACATCGCCTTTTCGTTTGCCTGCTCCTTGGTCATTTTTTTAAGCTTCACGGGAGCAAGGGTGATATTTTCTCTAACAGTAAGGTGGGGAAAAAGATGAAAGTGCTGGAACACCATACCCATCTTTTGGCGGATCCTGTTTATATCCACCTTGGGGGCGTTTATCTGCTCATCGTCAACGTATATCTCGCCCTCTGTGGGTGTCTCCAGCATATTCAGGCAACGCAGAAAAGTACTTTTGCCGGAACCTGATGGGCCGATGACAACCACTACCTCGCCTTTTTCGATGTGTTCGTCAATACCGTTGAGCACCTTAAGATCACCGAAATGCTTGTGTAAGTTATGTACCTTGATCATTTGCTCAACCTCCTCAGCGAACGTCCGACTTTCTCAGACGCTTTTCGACCTTGCCCAAAGATACGGTAAGAACCTTAATGATAACAAAATATATGATAGCCGTGCCTATAAGCGGCATAAACGCCTCGTAGGTTGTGCTTTTGATGAAATCGCCCGCCTTCTGGATATCCACAAGACCCACGTAACCAACGATCGCCGTTTCTTTTATGAGGGTGATAAACTCGTTGCACAGGGCGGGAAAAATATTCTTGACCGCCTGAGGGATAACGATGCTCATCATAGTCTGGCTGCCTTTAAGACCCAAAGAGCGGCCCGCCTCGGTCTGGCCTTTGTCAATGGACAATATGCCTGCCCTGATTATCTCCGAAACGTAAGCGCCCGAATTGATGGAAAAGGCGATGGAGGCGATGAGCCACTTGGCAAGCCCGGTTTTGGCCAACACTACAAAGTAGATTATCATAAGCTGGGTAACTGAAGGTGTGCCGCGGATTATGTCGGTATATACCTTGCCGATCTTATTCAGCGCCTTTTTATTTGAGAGGTTGAATATGGCTATTACAAATCCTATTACCAAACCAAACAGAGCCGCCACAAGCGAAACCTTTATCGTCATCCATATGCCCTCTGTCAGGAAGGTGTATCTTTTCTTTTCAATAAAGCAAAAAACGAACGTCTCTTTAACATCGGCGAACCATGTTGCCAGCGACGCCGGAATAAATAATGCTGAATTCATAATGATTTCTCCCACACTTAAATTACTGTACAAATATAACACCGATTACTGAAAATGTCAATATTGTTCTGAATACTTATTCAACAAGACGGATTTTTTGTATATTTTTTCAGTATTGGAAAATTTTTCGAATCGGGCGGTTTTCGGTGCAATAAATCATATTCCCTCAAAGATATTCATATTACGGATATTGCCGTCCGTTATTCTGTCGTTCACCGAGTATGCGTGCTTTTCAAGATCGAAGCATACCGCGTCGCTCAGGCTCTCCGCCTTAAGCTCATCGATTATCATACCGGCAATGTCCTCTATGATCTCCCCTTTTACGTGGGAGGTATTGCTGTCGTTTTCCGAGGATATGAGATACTCCAAAGAGTCGCTGAGGCTGCTCAGTTTTTCCAGCTCCCTCAAGGCTCTGAAGGACCATTTGTAATAGGGCATATACACCCTGTTGAGCAGGAACACCGTGTGCATGGCGCCCTGAACGAACTCATGCGCCGCAAGCTGCGCCGCTCCCGTTTCTTTGTGGGATATGCACCTGTTATAATTATACTGACCTGCCTGCCCCATCCTTATGAGATTGCCTGCCAGTTTTTTGCGGCGCACGTCCTCCGGATAATAGCCGAGCCTTGTCCGTATCTCGGAAAACAGGCCGTAATTGTCCGCAAAAACTTCTCCGTTCACGGCCTCCGCAAGGGCGTATTCAGGCACAGCGAGCCACTGGGCGGCATTAAGCCTGCCCTCCGGATCACCGCACTTTGAAACGTAAAAATCGGATATTTTTATAACGCCCCTTCTGTTGCCGCCAACAGGGCTGATGGAGGAACGCTTGAAGCCCTCAAACTCCTTGGGAAGCTTGGCGTAAGCCCTCTCCAGCCTGAACTCCGTCCTGCTGTCGATCAGCTCCTCGGAGGGAATAAATATGCAAAAACCGGGGTCAAAATCGTGATCCGTGGAAACCTCGTCATCGTAGCCGAAGCACTCGGAGCCGCTGCCCACAAGACCCACGGCCAGCAGGCCCTCGATATCCGGAAACTCCTCCCTGAGCATAGCGGAACCGTACTGATCATAAAAAGCCCTGGACAATTCCATTCCCGTCATATCTCCGCCCTTATCCTTTCCGCTGTGGTTTTAAGCTCCTCCGCGAACCCGAACCAGCCGTAATAATCAAAGGTTGGCGCGCATTTTTCCGCCACAAAGGCGTAATATCCGTTCCTGGGGATATCTTCCGTCTCCAGCAGTTTTTCGGCTTTTTCAAGGCAGTCGTATATATACTCCGCTCCGTCCTCAAGCCCTGCCCTTCGCTCCTCAAGCTCCGCCATGTTAAGAAAGGTTATTGCCCGCTCAAGCTCGCCGTTTTTGACGTTTTCCATAACTGCAAGCGCCTTTTGGAACATCTGAGCCGCCTCGTCATATTTCTCCGCGTCCGAGAGAGCCAGAGCCATATTGTTATAAAGCCCTCCCAGTCTGCCGTCGGTGTTTTGCAGCTCGCGTTCATAGATCTCTCTGGCCTTACTATAAAGCTCCAAAGCGGCGCTCCAATCGCCGAAACATTTGTAAGCGGTGGCGGCGTTTATGTAAGCCGTAGCGCCGCCTGTGGTATCTGAAAGCTCCATTTTCTCCACAAGCCGGAGAACGTCCTCAGAGGCTTTTATTGCCCCCTCACTGTTGCCGCATTTTCTGTATATACCGATAAGCTCGTTGATCACGGCAAAAGCGCCCCGGTCATCCGACAGGAGCTCCGCCTCATTGAGCCAGTATTTAAGGTGCCTTTCCCCCTCGGCATAATCGTTCCTGCCAAGGTGCTCATCCAGTTTTTCTATTATCCTGCCCACCGGGATATTGCCCTTGCTCTTCTTTTTGCTGTCTCCGCAGCAAAGGTTCAAGGTTACCTGTGTTTGCTGTTCCATAAAGGATCGGCCTCCTGATTTTTAATATCCTGTCGTTTACCGATACAGCGAACAGAAAATGTAATAATCTGTCCGCTGTATAAATCATATTATGAAAATTGCCGTCAAAGCTTGATCCACGGGAGGAATATCTTGAGCAGGATCTGACCGAAGGTATATTTGACTTTTACGGTGCACCTTGCCTCATAGACATTTCCGTATTCATCAGTCACTATACATATAGCAGTGCCCTTGCCCTTGCTGACGGTCTTAATGTTTCCGCTGTCGTCTATCTCAAAGACGCTCGGTGTTGAGGAAACAAATTTTACGGTATAATTTATGCTACCTTCAACGGCTATGTTGGGTTCAAGTTTTTTCTCTTTTTTGTGCTTCACAACACAGTCCTCAAGGC
The DNA here is from genome assembly GCA_946626015.1 of uncultured Clostridia bacterium. Taxonomy (GTDB): domain Bacteria; phylum Bacillota; class Clostridia; order Oscillospirales; family Acutalibacteraceae; genus JAAZFZ01. Next base: position 10,590 of record CAMOTT010000043.1, read on the forward strand.
TCACGGATTTGATGCGCCCCTTCTGGACAACCGTTACGGTAAAGGTCGCGGTTTTGCCTTTGCAGGTGACCGTGACGGTTTTAGTGCCGACCGAATTCAGCTCACTTACGTCGCAGGTAAAGCTGCTGCTTGTGTAACTGCCGCTGCCGTCAGCATATATGATAGCGATGACGATGCCTGTGGTGTCGAGAGTATCACCCACGAAATATGTTGTCTTGTTCGGTTTAGTGATTATCTCTATCCTCTTAACTTCTCTTGTCACGTTCACGGTGAAGGCGGCCGTTTTGCCCTCGTAGGTCACGGTTACGGTCTGCGTACCCTCTTTGCTGAAGGTATTCGGATCACAGGTATAGCCTCTATCGAAGTTTTTGACTGTGCCGTTGTTGTAGAACGCGGTGATCGTAAGTCCGGTTGTATTAAGTGTTTGACCGGTGAAATAATCCGTCTTATTGGGCAGAGTCTTTATCTCTATCCTTTCCACCGCAACGGCGGTCACGTTTACGCTGAATTCTGTCGTTTTCTCGTTGTAGGTTACAACTACGTTCTTTCTTCCCGCAGTGCCAAAGATATTGTAATCACATTCAAAGCCCTTATCAACGGTTTCCACATTACCGTTGTTGTAGATCACGTCAAGCGTGAGGCCTGTGGTATCAAGGCTGTCGCCTGTGAAATATTCCGTCTTTACAGGCTGAGTTTTTATCTCTATCCTGTCGATAACTACTTTGATGACGTTTACCTCAAAGGTCGTTGTTGCGCCCTCATAGGTCACCGTCACGGCCTGTTTGCCGGGTGTTTCCAAAAGTCCCGGAGCGCAGGTGAAAGAATCCGTTAAATCAACGGTGGTGTTATCGTTATAGTAAGCCGTTACCACCATGCCTGCGGTATTGAGCTCTTCCCCCTCGAAGTAATCAAGCTTTGAGGGCTTTGTTTTTACGCTGATCCCGGTAAGGACTGCCGTAGAAAAAGCCTTAAATGTCGTTGTGCAATCCTCATAGGTCACGGTGATGGTATGCTCACCGGCGGAGGTAAACTCCTCAGGAGCGCAGATGAAGCCGTTTGTCACGGTTTCCACATCCCCGTTATTATACGTAACCTTAAGGGTAAGGCCTGCTGTATCAAGAACTTCGCCCACCAGATAATCCACCTTTGAGGGGTTTTTGACCATTTCTATATTGACAGCAACTACCTTGATGACGTTCACCTCAAAGGTAGTTGTTTGACCATCGTAGGTGACGGTCACGGTCTGCTTGCCCGGTGTCTCCAAAAGCTCCGGATCGCAGATGAAACCCTCTGTCAGATCAACGGTGGTATTGTCATTATAATAAGCCGTTACCACCATACCGGCGGCGTCAAGGCTGTCCCCCTCAAAGTATGTTACCTTTGAAGGCTTGGTGGTGACTTTGATCTCGGTAAGCACAGCGGTAAGGTTGACCTTGAAGGTAGTTGTGCAGCCCTCGTAGGTCACGGTTATTGTATGCTCACCGGCGGTGGTGAACTCCGTAGGTGTACATTCAAAGCCGCTGTCAACGGTCTCTGTCTTGCCGCTGTTGTAGGTGGCCTGTATGGTCAGCCCTGTTGTATCAAGGGTTTCGCCCACAAACAGCTCCGTTTTGTCGGGAGCTGTGAGCACCTCTATGCTTGTAACTTCAAGCTGAGTTACGTTGATGTTGAAGGTGTCGGTCTTGTCGCCGTAGGTCACAGTCACAGTCTGCTCCCCGGCAACGTCGAGAACGTCAAGGTCGCAGGTAAAGCCTGCGTCAACGATCTCCACCTTGCCGTTATTATAGATAACATTGAGTTCAAGGCCTGTTGCGTCAAGCTTGTCGCCTGTGAAATAACTTGTCTTTGCAGGCGCGGTCTTGACCTCGATACGGTCGATGACCACGGCAATAACGTTCACCTCAAAGGTTGCCGTTTTGCCCTCATATGTTACCGTCACGGTCTGCGTACCCGGAGTTTCAAGAAGTTCCGGCGCGCAGGTAAAGCCCTCTGTCAGATCAACGGTGGTGTTGTCATTATAATAGGCCGTTACCACCATACCGGCGGTGTCAAGGCTGTCCCCTTCAAAGTATGTTACCTTTGAAGGCTTGGTGGTGACTTTGATCTCGGTAAGCACAG
>CAMOTT010000044.1 GCA_946626015.1 uncultured Clostridia bacterium
TTGTTGCCGCTGTTAACGACTATATTTGTAAGCCCTGAGCAGTAGGCGAAGGCACGCTCGCCGATGCTTGTCACGCTGTCCGGAATGGTCACCCTTGTCAAGCCTGTGCAGTAGGCGAAGGCACCCAAGCCGATGCTTGTCACGCTGTCCGGAATGGTCACGCTTGTCAAGCCTGTGCAGTTGTAGAAGGCATCCCAGTCGATGCTTGTCACGCTGTCCGGGATGGTAACGCTTGTCAAGCCTGTGCATTCGTCGAAGGCACCCTTGCCGATGCTTGTCACGCTGTTGCCTATGGTCAGTGTTTTAATATTTGAGCGATAAGAATACCAAGGGGCAGAAGATGAAGAATAATAATTATTCATATCCCCCGTACCGCTTATAACAAGCTCGCCGGTCTCCGTATCAAGTGACCATGTAAGGTTATAGCCGCAGGTGCCGGAACGGCTTATCGCCGCCGCGGTTACGCTCAGCCAGTCACCAAGCCCCGCAAGCCCCTCCGCGGGCGCCGCCCCGCCAATCATAATGACCGCCAGCAGAATTGCAAGTGTGCGTTTAAGAAATTTCTTCATTTTTAAGACCCTCCACAAAACAAAATTTAACCGAAACATATTTTAAAACTTTTTTAAAACAACACAACTTTGGCGCGAAAGGGAACAGTCGGGCGGTTGTAATACCCAAAAGAGTCACAAACAGCGCCGACTTTAAGCGAGAGCCAAAAATATCCCAAGGCAGTTCCTTTGAACCTAAAGTCCCAGGAATATGTTACACCGTCTACTGTTCGGGGTTCATATACATCTGTTATTTTAATGTTATTTAAAAAAGGCAGCAAACAAGAGGATTGGACTTCAATGTCGGAAATATCGATCGTTAAATCACTGAACCCGTCCGGATCAAAACAATATATTGTCCCGTATCCGTACTTAAACAGACGGGGTTTCAGGGAACAACATATACCGGCGGAGGGATTTGGATAAATATAACCCGAGGAAGTCTCAGCCGTGCTGCCAGAATTTTCAAAAGACGCCGATACGGCTCTTGCGCTTGGAGTTACCAGAAAACTTTGCAATAAGAATACCGCTGCGAGTAAAAATGCCATTATGCCTTTTTTGATTTTTTTCATATGCTTTTCTTCCTTTAAAAAAGTTTCAGCGGAACGCCTGTTTGAATGACGCGAAAAACATGCGTTACTCTCTGTTGTTTGAATAATAGCATATCGTTTAACCAAAATCTACCCTTTTGAACAAAACTTAAGCAAAGCTTAAGTTTCTTAATCAAATCTTAATAATTATCCCGTTCATCTTAAAAGCACACAGTTTGTGCCGTTTGAAGCAGCCACTCATCACTGCTTTGCGCGCAGGTTTACATTGTTGTTGAAAACAGCGGAATCAAATAGTATAATAAAAGCAGAACAATAAATTTGTGAGCGGTGATTTTATGAGGCTGTTCATTTCGATACCTCTGGAGGATGAGCCGGCGGAGCTGATCTCGGACGTGCAGAAAACGTTCCGGCAGCAGAACGTAAGGGGCAACTATGCGCCCCGGGAAAACCTGCATATCACCCTGGCCTTTATCGGGGAGTATAACGACCCGGAGATGGTGCTGGCGGCAATGAGCCGCGTGAGGTTTTCTCCGTTTTCGGTCACAGTGGATCACATCGGCTGCTTTGACGAGCTCTGGTGGGCGGGTCTTGCCGAAAACAGGGCGCTGGAAGCCCTTGCCCGGGAGCTGCGCCGGGAGCTGGCGGAGGCCGACATACCCTTTGACAAAAAGCGGTTCCGGGCCCACGTTACCTTTTTGCGCCGGGCAGAGAACATGAGCGCCGCAGCCGCGCCGAGGCAGATCAAGCCCGCGTCAATGGCGGTGAACGGCATATCACTTATGCTGTCCACCCGGGGAAAAAGCGGCATGATATATACCGAGTTGGGATATGTGGCGGCAGAATAAATTCCGCCGCCCGGTTTAAGTAAGTTACTAACAACAGGAGGGATCATTTATGAAGTCATTATCTATTCGCTCAGGATTGGCTGTTTTGCTGTGCTGCGCTGTTCTCTGCTCCTGCGGTCTGCCCCTGTGCCGCGCCGCCGGGCAAGAACCCGAAGAGGTGATCCTGTTCACGCAGATGGACGAGGAAACGGGGCTGTATCTGCGTATGGACGAAACGGTTCGCGGCGTTTCGGAAAGGCTTTCCGCAGAGTTTATCCCGAAGAACGATATGCAGACCGTTCCGCAGATCGACAGCGGCGCTATCCGCTGCCTGCCGCCCTGCGATGAAAACGGAGGGCGTCTTGAATTGTTCCTGCCGGTCAGTTGGACGCCGAACAACGCTGCGCTGCGCATTGCGGGGCTTTTGGACGGCGCCGGGGCTGAGGTCGAACGGGATATCACGTTTACACGTGGCAGCTACACCATAGACAGCGTTTGGATCGATTACCCCGAGCCCGACAAAACGGAAACGATCCGCAGATACACCCGTAAAGCAGACACGGTCTACTGCGTACAGGGCGATACCATCCGTTTCGGCATGGACAGCGGCAATTTGCTGAGCCGCACCCGGGCGCTGGTCAGCGGCGACTCGCTGCGCGTTGACGCTGACTGCGTGGTCACGGCTGTTTCAGCGGGAGAAAGCACCCTCACGCTGCGCATCGCCCAAAGGATGGAATACACCGTCAAAGTGCGCGTTTTCGCATCCGCGCAAGCCCGGAAACAGTTTTTGCTGGGATCTGCGGCGGCTGACGCCGGCGCGATCATGGAGCGTTACTTCCACAAAACCGTTTCGCAGGCGGTCGTTCTCGGCTCGTTCTCCTTTTTGGCCGCGCCGATCCTCTATCCCCTTGCCGTGATCATCGCGCCAATGGGGTACGCTGCGGAATTGATAAAGCTTATTTTTAACAACTGACATAACTACCTGCGACAAAATATAGGGGCTGCTCGTAAAAGCAGCCCCTTGCTTTTTTTATTAAAAACTGCGGACAGATCCGACTTTTCGGAAATTATAAGCGCAGGTCTTTCTCAACCGACCGTGACCCACATTGCAGGGCGGACGGTGTAACCCAGCTCAATTTCCTCGTCGTCATTTTCGACCCATATGCTGTTTACGGGTGCTCCGTCCTTTTTTAAACCATCTGTGATGATCAGCATTGCAGAGGATTGATAAAAACCCGGAGTGCGAAGCCACCACATAGTTGAGCCTTTATTTGCCGCGCCGTCTTCTCCGCTGCCGTCACTGATAAAACCGCCGTTTGCAACAGCGTAATCCGTTGGGTCACAAATATACAGCAAGCCGTTCTCTGAATATTTATTATACTCCTCTTCACTCAGGAGAAAAATCTTATCGTCGGTATTATTCCCTCCGGGAGTATTCGTTTCCGAATTGGCTTTGTTCTCAAGCGTTGTCAAAGCGATCTGCGACTGTTCCTGCTCCGAAAAAGACGATTTCAAAAAGTTGTCATTGAGCCACTTTCGCAAACTGCAGGTCTCCCATGTGACGTCTGCATATTTCTCGTTGTATTTTTTGCAATCCAGGGCGTATTCGCTGACCAGCAGGACCTTGTCATCTTGTTTGTCCAAAATCAACCATTTTATGTCTTCTTTACCGTCGCTCAAATTATTGTTTTGCTCGTATTTTCCAAACGTATAATAGTTCCCGATAATCAATCCGCTGTTTTTGACTTCTTCTGTGGTTTCGTTTTCCACGGTCGTCAGCTCAGTGCCGCGAACCGGTTCGGTCTCTGCCGGTTCGGTCTCGGATACCTGTGTCGTTCCATCACTGACATCTGCCTTGTTATGCAAAAGAGCAACGGTAAGCACAGCGGATACCGACAAAACTACTATTATTGCCGCAATTATAATGAACTTAGACGTTTTTTTCATAATGTTCCTCCCAAATGTCATAAAGTGATCTGTTACAAAAAACAATGCTGCTGATTTTTAGTTTAATCAAGAATCGGTGAGTTGTCAATATCTTCCTTGTTTTTATTATTTGTTTATGATAACATAGAATTAAACAGGTGTGGATTTTTATGCCGCATCAATGTTTCCGGCCGGTCAGAGCGGCGGAGCAGGTTTTTTGCCGATTTCAAAATAAAGATAACGAAGGTGGTATTGTAATGTCGGATTATTTCGGAAAAGATGTTCCCAAGCTGGGCTTTGGGCTGATGCGTCTGCCCCACAAGGGGCTGCGCACGGATGTGGAGCAGGTCAAAACTATGGTGGATATGTTTATGGAGGCCGGATTTACCTATTTTGATACGGCCTTTGTCTACCCCGGGTCGGAGGCCGCCACAAAGAAGGCGCTGGTTGACCGTTATCCCCGGGAGAGCTACACGCTATGCACCAAGATAAACGCATTCATGCTGGCTCCCACCGAAAAGGCGGCAAAGCAGCAGTTTTATACCAGCCTTGAGCGTACCGGCGCAGGGTATTTCGACTACTATCTGCTCCACGCTTTTATGGAAAACAACTACAAAAAATACGACAAGTTCCACCTTTGGGATTTTGTTAAGGAGCAAAAAGAAAAGGGGCTTGTCAAGCATTTCGGGTTCTCCTACCACGCGGGCCCGGAGCTGCTGGATCAGATACTGACAGAGCATCCCGAGGTGGATTTTATCCAGCTGCAAATAAACTACGCCGACTGGGAGAACCCCTCGGTGGCCTCCAGAGCCAATTACGAGGTGGCGCGCAAGCACGGCAAATCCATCACGGTGATGGAGCCCGTCAAGGGCGGAAAGCTCGCCGATCCCCCAAAAGAGGTAAAAAAGCTCTTCAAGGATTATCACCCGGATATGTCATACGCCTCATGGGCGATCCGGTTCGTCGCCTCACTGGACGGCATCATAACCGTGCTTTCCGGGATGTCCAACATTGAACAGATGCAGGACAATATTTCCTATATGAAAAATTTTCAGCCGCTGAACGAGGAGGAGCAAAAGATCATCCGAGAAGCGCAGCGCATTATGGGGAGTTCATCCGCCATCCCCTGTACCGCTTGCCATTACTGCGTGGAGGGCTGCCCCATGGGGATCCGTATACCCGACATATTCACGGCAATGAACAAACAGCTGGGCGACGGCCAGCTTGAAAAGGCAAGGGAGCTTTATGCCGCCGCAACGGCAGCCGGCGGCAAGGCCGGCGACTGCGTGGAATGTAAGCAATGTGAAAATGCCTGCCCCCAGCACCTGCCAATTACAGAGCACCTGAAACAGGCGGCGGCAATGTTTGAATAGGAGTAAAATAATATAGAAAGAACGGCTATACCGGGCGCTTCATAATGCTCGATATGGCCGTTCATTTTTCCGTTATCAAAGCCGCTCACGCCAGCTCAAGGAACAGCACCGTGTTGGCGTCGAGGATCCTGTTGAGGCGAAGCGTGCCGTCTTCACCCACAGCGCAGGTCTGTTCCGTGGGGGTAAGCTTGGAACACTCCACATATCTGTCCCGGCGCTTTTCAAAATAGAGAGCCCGGGCGGCCGGGTCGCTGAGGGTAGTGGGGTCGTCAAGACAGGGGTCGTCCGGCGACCAGGCAAAGCAATCGTCCGTGATGCCGTATTTCACCCGATCCTGCTGCCATTCGTCAAAAAAGTTGCAGTCATCGTCAATGCGCCATTCCCGCAGGGTCAAAGTCTGCCCGGCAAACCGGGGCAGTTTAAGCCGCAGCTCCACGTCAGCCCTCTTTTTGTAGGTCAGTTTATTGCGGAAATTGTACAGCAGGATATGCGCCTCCCCTGCTTCCGGGTCAAAGGACGCGGCGCCGTCCACCTCAACGCTGAAGATCTTTCTCAGCGGCGTTCCCGTGGAAGAAACCTTTAGCTTTTGCTCCCCTGCCATGCTGTGCACGGCCTTTGCCACATGGTAACTGACGGTGGGGTATCCCTTAAGCCCGCCGGACAAATATCCCCAAGACGAAAAATAGTCTATGTCGTTGCGGATGGTCTGAGCCCAGAGCCGCGCGTCATACGCGGCCTGCCAGGTGTGCCCCACGGTGCGGCTGGCAAGGTCAGAGGACTCCTTTCCCTCGGACGCGGACAGGATACGTCCCTCATCCACGCAGTAGATAAGATCGCGCAAGCCGTAGGACTCGGCTTTTTTGCGCAGATCGGCAATGGTTTTTGGCAAGGTTTTGCCCTTTGTAAATCGGCCGGGGCATGAATCATAGAACGACGCGCTCAGGTAGCAAATACGGGTGCCCGTCTTGCCCGTTGCGTAGTTGACACCCTTGGCAACGTGGCGGATAAACAGGTTTTCATCCCACAGCCCCTCGGTCACAGCCATTGCGTGGGCGCCCACAAAAACGTCCGGGGCAATGGCGTCTATCAGCGCCTGAACGGTGTAGTCGTACAGCTTGCAGTAAGCCTCCATTGAAGCCTTCGGATCGCTGTTGCCTGCGTAAAACCATGCCTCGTTCTCAAATTCGGTCATGACCCCGAACCGCCAGGAGCGCACCTCATCCCTGCCGAAGGACTGCACCAGAGTATCGGCAAGGGCATAGATGTAGTTGTAATAAACATTATAGTCACGGGGCGGATGGACGTTCATATCAAAGCCGCCCAATACCGGCTCGTCGCTGTATTTGATGGGCACTCCGCCCAGCTTGAGCAAAGGCTTTGCCCCCAGCGACAAGATGCCGCGGCAGTTTTCCACCAGCCGGGAAAAATCATAGTCGTCCATAACCGAGCCGTCGGAGGGATCGCGGAACAGATCGCGCTGAAGAGTGCCGCCTGAGCACTGCATCAGCTGAACGTACTCCACAAATTCGTAGATATCATTCTCCTCATCCCTTTGGGGCTCCACGAACTGCGTACCCATATCCCATACGTTTACATTGCTGACCTTGTTGGATATTATGCCGCCGGGAGATGAGCCGTCCGCCGTAAAAACCACGCGGGAAGCGTCGGCAAAAAGCAGCGTAAAGCAGTAGGCAAGGCTCAAAAATAGCACGCTGAAACGAGACATGGCAAACCCTCCTGGTTTTTTAATATACAATGAACAATAAAAATATCTGTTTATTACAAACCCGGAATCACAATGCCCTCTATCTCTGCCGGAGCCTTTACTATGTAATCGGCTCCCGTTGACCGCAGTTCCTCAAGGCTGCCGTAACCGTAAAGCACGCCGGCGCATTTGAGCCCTGCGTCATGGGCGCCCTGCACGTCGTAGAGCCTGTCTCCAACCATCAGCACCCGTTCCCGGGGCAGACCCATTTTGTCCGCGGCGCTGCCTATTATCTCCGTTTTGCTTGGATCTCTGTTGCTCTCGTTCACGCCGACGACGCTGGCAAATTTTTCGCGCAGACCAAGGTAGTCCAGAATTTTAAAGGTAAAAACCTCCGGCTTGGCCGTAGCTATGCCCACCTTTACGCCCCGGGAGTCAAGGGAACCGATAAGCTCCTCCATTCCGTCGTAAAGGCTTAGCATCTTGTACGCGCCGCCCCTGTAAAACTCGCGGTAGATCTCCACCGCACCGGCTGCCTCCTCATCGGTAAAACCGCATTCCCTGCGGAAGCTCTCGTACAGCGGAGGCCCTATAAAGGTTTTCAGCGCCGCCTCGTCAAGGGGAGGCCTGCCCATTCTTTTGAGCGCCTCCCTTATGCAGTAAAACACGCCCTCGCCGGTGTCGGCAAAGGTGCCGTCAAAGTCAAGCAATACTCCGTCAAAATTTCTTTTCATCTTTCAGCCTCTGAGCCCTACGGCGGCGCAGTTTTCCTTGTGCTGCTCGTAGGTTTTCGCGTAGTAATAGTTGTTGTCGTTGTCCGACACAAAATAATAGTAATCGGTCTGTTCCGGCTCTAACGCCGCGTTTATCGCATCCATCCCGGGGTTGCAGATAGCGCCTGCGGGCAGCCCCTTGCATTTGTACGTATCGTAAACTTCTGTAAATTTTTCCACATCCTCAAAGCAGGGCTTCAGTGAGTTTTCAACGTAAAAGGAGGTCGAATCGCTTTGCAGCTTGGGGAAGGAATCGCTTTTGAGCCTGTTGTGGAAAACGGACGAGACCTTGCCCATCTTTTCCGGATCGGAGGCCTCCTCCTGTATTATGGAGGCAAGGGTGATGACCTGATCCACGGTCATTCCCCGTTCCGCCGCGCGGCTGCGCATAGCCCTGGTTATTTTAGCCTCTGTGTTTTTCAAGAATTTGCTTATAACCGATTGGGGCATACTGTTGCGGTAAAATTCGTAGGTGTCCGGGAACAGGTAGCCCTCCAGTTTAAAAGCTCTCTCCTCCCCGTTGACGATATCTCCCGCAAAGGCGCCCAAGTTCTCATCGTCATTCACGGCCAAGAGAAAATCCGACATGCTGCAAACCTGATTTTCCTCCAGCCGCTTCGCGATATCGTAAACCGTAAACCCCTCCGGGAAGGTGACGGAAACAGTAGTCCTCACCGGCACTGTCTGGGCGGGCTTTACGCGCTCCCGCACAAAGTCAAGAGAAAACTTTACAACAAGCACAAGGATGGCGACCACCGCAGCCAAGGCCAGGGAGTAGATTATTATGATTTTCTTTTTGGATCTTTCCATGTTTTTGCGGCCGGGAACCAGCCCTTCCTTTCTTATTCTGCTCCGTCTGCCATCCACTTGAGCATTGCCATCTTAAGCACTGCCGCCTGAGTTTTGCCGTCCTTTATCTCGTTGTTGACCACCATCTCAACAGCCCTGTTGAGGGGGATCTTTTCCACGTTCAGGAACTCGTCCGCATCCAGATTTTGTTTTGTGAAGGTTATGCCGGTTGCCCCGTACATATGGATGACCTCGCCGCAATACCCGGGAGAAGGGTAGAATTTGCCTAAATCGGTATATTTTGAGGCCACCGCTCCGGCCTCCTCCTCGAGCTCGCGGAGACCGGCGGAAAGGGGATTTTCCCCCGGCTCAAGCTTGCCTGCCGGCAGCTCAAGAACCACCTCGCCATAAGGGTAACGGAACTGCCTGACAAAAAGCAGCTCGTTCTCCCCGGTAAGAGCCGCCACGGTCACTCCGCCGGGGTGCTCCACCACCTCGCGTATACAGGGCTCCCCATTGGGCAGCTCCGCCTCATCCACGCGCAGGTTTATTATTTTGCCCTTGTATTTATAATCCTGATTGATGGTTTTTTCAAACAGATCCATAACGCATCTCCTTAAAACGGAGCCTTTTGTCTGCTCCGTCTTTCCTTTCCGGTATTTTATGCTGTAATATTACAAAACAAGCTGTATCATTGGCCATGATACAGCTTAGTGTTGATTTGCTTTGATTTATCAGTCTTCGCAATCGCAGTCCTTGTCACAATCGCAATCATCAAAATCGAACTCAAGGAGCTCATTGCAGTTGGGGCAATTTATGCTGCCTTCCTCAAGGATGTCGTCATCTATGCAGATCTCTTCACCGCAGCTGGGGCATTTGACCTCAAAATAATCGTCATCGCAGCAATCGCAATCACAATCATCATATTCATCATAGACGAACTCTTCAAGATCCTCAAGATCCTCGTCAACAGCATCGATCTGCTCGTTGAGAACCGCTACCTCATCGTCAAGATCCGCCACTGTAAGTGAAAGATCGTCAAGGAGATCGATAATAGCGTTAAAAAGCTTTGTCTCGGGCTTCTCCGCGTCAAGCTTGAGCCCCTCTGCCAAACCTTTTAAATAAGCTGCTTTCTCTGTAACTGTCATAGTATTGCCCTCCTGTATATAATTTGGTAAATGTCTTGTTTTATCACGCTCTGCTGGAATACTCGCCTGTTCTTGTGTCAACGATGATCATTTCGCCCTCGTCTATAAACAGGGGAACTTTGATCTCCGCGCCTGTCTCAAGGGTGGCGGGCTTTGTGGCGTTTGTGGCTGTGTCGCCCTTAAAGCCGGGATCGGTCTTTGTGACCTGCAAAGTAACTGTTGTGGGAGGCTCAACGCCGAAAACATTGCCCTTATAGGAGAGGATCCTGCAAACGAAGTCCTCTTTGACGAACTTGAAGCTCTCGGGGAGGTCTGAAGCGTTGATGGGAACCATATCATAGGTTTCGGGATCCATGAAGTAGTAGAGGTCACCGTCATTGTAGGAATAGGTCATCTCTTTACGGTCAATGTAAGCGGTGGGGAATTTTTCGGTGGGGCTGAATGTGCGCTCAACAACAGCTCCGGCTATGACGTTGCGAATCTTTGTGCGGACAAAGGCCGCGCCCTTACCGGGTTTTACGTGCTGGAACTCGATGATCTGATAAACGCTGCCGTCCATCTCGAAGGTTACGCCGTTTCTGAAATCTCCTGCTGATATCATAATTTTTCACCACATGATGCACGGCTGACGACAACCGGCGCATCAAATCCTTTCCTGTTCTTCGTATATAATACATACTACTGGTTTATTTTATACTATTTTCTTCTATATTGCAAGTATTTTTTGCACAAAAGCCCGCGTTTATCTGTCAGACTGTCAGGCCGGGGTCAAACCGTTGACAAATTTCAACATTCTCGCCGCAGAGGGAGCCGCAAAAGCTATCAAGCTCTGGGTATGCGCAAGGACTGTGCGCCACAGGGTCGATGTGAACATTGAAATGCAGCCGGCGGCGATTTTTTGAGCAAATTCTTTCTCAATGCCGCTTACCACAGCCTTCTTGGCAAAAGCCGCGCCTTTTCCTGTCTCAAGGAACTCCACCACAGCGTCACAAAGTATCTCGCTGACAAGAGCTTTATCGGTTTCAAGAGCAAGCCTGTTTTTCTCTGTTGAGGAAACGCTGGCCTTAACTGAGGGCTCCGCCGCAAAATCCAGTTTTTCCACAACGGCGTCAAACTGCTCTCTGGTAAGAGGAAGGGTCGTCTCGTTAATGCCGTCCTTATCGAAGTCAAAGCCGGCAGGCTCCTCCTCGGAACCGGTGATATATTTCTTGTCGATCATGTTCCAGATAAAGTCCCTGTCCAGGTCAAGGTTTTCCAGCATATCGTTGAACTGAATAACGTAGAACAGGCTCTTATCTTTAAGCAAATTGCGCACAAGCTCGTTGACCATGCCGGAATCAAGGGCATAAAGGAGCTTGGGCAAAAGCTCGATAACGGTATCCACGCCGCCGTTTTCGATCTTTGTGAGCAGATCTGCCACGGGCTTGAGCGTCAGGTTGGCAACTGTGCGCAGACGGAGCTTGCTGTTTTCCGTTTCGCCGTTTACCGCCTGCTCCACAAGCTGTGTGAATTCAACGGAGCTTACAGGCTCCAGCTCAAGCAGCTCATAAACAGGAACAAACAGGTTGTAATTACCAACAACATATTCACCGTTTTTCACGCTGTCCGTAAAATCACCCAGCATATTTCTGACATCCAGCTGTGTCAGGATTTCCGAAAGCGAGCAGACAAACGCATCGAAGAAGCTGTATGCGTCCCCGTCATCAAATCCGAAATCGGCGCTTGTAAAATTCACACCGTTTTCAACAACATCGGGAATGGTGAGGTAACCGTCCGCACTCGCTTTTTGGAGCTTTGCAACGGCGCTGGCAAATCTTTTATCCTGAGCAAGACCCTGGGCGATCAAATCGGTCGTGAAAAGGAACTTGATAAAGCCCGCCACCGCTCCGAGGCTGGGGTCGGATTCCAATTTCCTGGAGATAGCCTCAATTATGCCGTTGATCGAACCGATAACATTACTGCCGGTTAAAAGATCCTGAGAGAGCGAATCTTTTATACTGCTGTCCAGATCCATCAGGATGTTTGCCGCCTGAACGAATTTGACTGCGTTTGCCTTCTTGACCTTTGGGCTTTCTATGACTGTCTTAACGTAGGCCGAAGTGTCGATCACGTTGTCGGCCGGTTCAGGCCGAGCCTCTTGAGCGAGCACCGCCGCGGCGCCGGAAAACATCAGCAAAACCGCAAGCATCAGGGAAACTATTCTT
>CAMOTT010000045.1 GCA_946626015.1 uncultured Clostridia bacterium
CCCCGGCAGTACGCCGCGGCCGCCGATGGAGCTGTAAGGAACGACGCGGATATGCTTTTTCCATTTCTCCGGCAGCAGCGCCGTATCCAACTCATCCGATTTAAAAAACGCCCTTATCTCCTCCGGGATTATTTCACGCACTGCCGAATAGTTCGCCACTATCACCGGACGCCCGGTAAAGCCGTCCGTAAGAGTGTTGCCTGTATCCAGCAGAGCCAAAGTTGCGGCGCTCTTTCCTCCAAGCGTTATGGTCGCCTCAAAGCTTTTGTTTTTTGGAGCTGCGGACCTGAAAAGCTTGTTTGCCGCCGTTAGTATGATATAGCACACACAAGCTGTGACAATGAGCTTAACAACACTTATATCAAAATAAACCGTAATGTTGTTAAACATCATTCCCTTTGGCTTAAATAAGAGCCAGATAGCCATCATAAGCCCTGCAAAGACAAAATTCACCCCGTAAAACACTGCCATATTTCTTATAAATCTTCGCTTTTCCGAAAAGCCGAAAGCAATGAGTATCATTATGCCTGAAAACGCCAGTTTGATAAGCAGCATAAAGATCATATTCAGCGGCGGCAGAAGTATGACTGCCGAGGACGCCCCTCCGGCAACGGACGCCAACAGTATTCGCAGCCTTTTTGCAGGAGCTTTTATGAGAACAGACGTTGACATCAGCAAAAAATACGTCACCATCAGATTTATGACAAACAGGACGTCTATGTATATGATGTTTTGCATAACCACACCTCTACTTACCACATTATATATTGAGGAGAATTTATTTTTTGTCGATACTTGGTCAAAAAAACTAATTATTTTTAATTTTCCGGTTGTCAAAATATGTGCGGTTGTGCTATCATAACGAATGGTAAAAGTTTAATTTATCCTTATCATTTTAGTTGAGGTAATGGCAAATGTATAAGAACATAATGGATCTGCACGTACATACGGACAATTCATTTGACGGCAACCATTCCGTTATGCATATGTGTGAAAGCGCTCAGGATAAAGGTTTGCGCGCCATAGCGTTCACGGATCACATTGAGGCGGATATCTTCAAAGAACACAGATTTGACCGAGTCGCCGCTCAGGCCTATTTTGATATTTCAAAGGCGCGCTCGGCGTTCTACGGCAGCCTTATAATCTGCCAGGGCATTGAACTGGGTCAGGCAACTTATGACCTTGAGGTTTCCGAAGAACTTTTGAACAAGTACAATTATGATATCGTGGTGGCGTCCCTGCACAATCTCCGGGACGGGATCGACTTTTCTGTCCCCGACTATGATGAGTTTGACGATGAGACCATTGAAAAACTGCTCCATGAATATTTCGACGAGCTTATGACACTCTCAAGCTGGGACAAGCTGGACACCCTTGCCCATATGACCTATCCCCTGAGATATATCTGCGGCGAGTACGGAAGGACCGTGGATATAAAAAAATACTCCGATAAAATCGACATCGTGCTCAAAAACCTTGTGGATAACGGGAAGGCTCTGGAGATAAACACCTCCGGTCTCAGGCAAAAAATCGGCACTACCATGCCGGACGAAAGCATCGTAAAACGCTTTAAGGATCTGGGCGGCAAATATATAACCATAGGCTCCGATTCACATTATGCCGAGGATATCGGCAAGGGCATCGCGGAGGGCATGGACATCGCCGTTCGCTGCGGATTTGACAGCATAGCCCTGTTCCAGCAGCATGAACCCATACCCATTAAGATCGAATGACAAGAAGCATAAAAAACCAAAGAGGAGGAACGATCCGGGCATAATATTTTTGTGCGGCTTACGGATCGTATGGCGATTTTTATGACTGTTACTGTAAAAGCTGCGGCAAAAATCAACCTGTTCCTTGATATCGTTTCCCGTCTTGAAAACGGGTACCACAGCCTGTTTATGATCATGCAATCCCTTGATCTGTATGACATCGTCACGGTAAAACCGGCCAAGGGCATCGAAATAGGCTGTTCCGCTCCGGAAATACCCGTGGACGAAACCAACATCGCCCACAAGGCGGCAAGGGCTTTTTTTGACGCCTGCGGTATCGACGGCGGAGCGGATATATATATCGAAAAGCACATACCCTTTGCCGCCGGACTTGCCGGAGGCAGCGCGGACGGCGCGGCGGTGATCGCTGCCCTCAACGAAATATACGACACCGGGCTCTCCAGCCGAAAGTTGTGCGATATCGGCATCAAGGTGGGGGCGGACGTTCCGTTTTGCCTTACAGGCGGGCTTAAGCTCTCCCAGGATATCGGCGGCGTTCTCTCCGATCTGCCGGAATTGCCCCAGTGCAGTTTTGTGCTTGCCAAACCGGAGACCGGCGTCTCCACAGGGGAAGCCTACGCCCAGTTTGACAAATGCGAAAAGATCTTCCACCCGAACTGCCCCGCCATGCTTCACGCCGCGATCAATTCTGACTTTAACGGCATGATGGCCAACGCCAAGAATATATTCGAACAGTTTGTGGAAGTACCTAAACGCGTGGATATAAAGAATATCATGCGGAAATATAACGCCAAGCTCGCCCAGATGAGCGGAAGCGGCCCCACTATATTCGGGTTATTCCTTAACCCAAAATATGCGGAGCTTTGCGCCGAAGAGCTGCGGGAAACGGTCAAAGACGTTTTTGTTTGCTCCCCGGTGGACAAAGGCCTTGTGATCGAAAAAAGCTGAAAAATAAATATTTCTATCAAAAAAGAGTTCCTTTTCCGCAAAACCGGAAGAGAAACTCTTGATTTTTATTTGCTTTTGTTTTTGTCAAATTCGGAATACGGTAATTTATTCCCATGTCTGCCAGATTTCCGGGGCGTAGCCCGCAGTGGCCTGCCTGCCGTTGCGGACTATGGGCATTTTTAAAAGCTCCTGATTTTCAAATATTTTCTCCTCTTTTGCCTCCGGGGTCAGGTATTTCACAAGGGTTATAAGCTCCTTGTTTTTACCGTTTTCATCAAAGAGCTTTTCCCAGCCTCCCACGGCGGATTTTACGCTGTTCCACTCTCCCCGGCTCAACTGCCGTTCACGCAGATCCACATACTGGAATTTTATTTTTCTCTCGCTGAAATAACGCTGAGCCTTTTTTGTGTCAAAGCTCTTTGAGGTGCCGAATATCTGTATATTCATATCCTGAAATTCCTTTCGCCTGTTGTATATTTATTATAACATAAATGTCGGCGCAATAAAAGCGCAATGTTGACAAGCCTTATCGGCAGTGCTAAAATTTTAGTTGTCAATGGTCAGATCAAGGCTTGACGCCGGTTTGAACAACGGCGCCACTAATTACGAAAAGGAGCGTTTAATTTGGAATACGTAAGCAGACCCGAGTACGAAAAACAGCTTGCCGCCACAAGGGATCGCAGGATGAAGTGGTGGAGAGACGCCCGGTTCGGTATGTTCATCCATTACGGCCTGTATTCCCAGATCGGCAGAGGCGAATGGGTACAAATCGAGGAAAACATCCCCGTTGAGGAATACGCCCGGTACGCCAACACCTTCAACGTAAAAGAGGGCGCGGCAAGAGAATGGGCAAAGCTGGCAAAGGATGCCGGAATGAAATACATGGTGCTCACCACACGCCACCACGAGGGATTCAGCCTTTGGGATTCAAAGGTAAACGAATTCAACTCCGTAAACTACGGCCCCCACCGTGATATAGTCCGGGAATTTGTTGACGCCTGCCGGGAATTCGGCCTGGGCGTGGGCTTTTACTCCTCTTTAATGGACTGGCATCATCCCGATGCATACAAGGCCGCCTACGACCCGGAGGCAAGGGAGAGATTTTTGAAATATATTCAGGATCTCAACACAGAGCTCCTCACCAACTACGGCAAGATAGATATTCTCTGGTACGATGTTTCAAGACCCATGGAGACCTTTGAGGGCTGGGGTTCCCTGCAGAGAAACCAGTATCTCCGCACCCTTCAGCCGGATATCATAATCAACAACAGGAGCGGCCTGCCCGAGGATTTTGGTACGCCTGAGGAGCACATCAATTTCTGCGACACAGACTGGGAAGCCTGCATGACCTTCAACGGCATAAGCTGGGGCTATATAAACTCCCGGCAGGCAAAGGCTTACAGCTACTCTCCCCAAAAGATAATAACCATGCTCAACACCTGCGTTGAGGGCGGCGGAAACCTACTGCTCAACGTCGGCCCTCAGCCTGACGGCTCTCTGCCGGAGGAAGTCAAAGCTCCCCTGCTTCAGGTTGGTCAATGGCTGAAGGAAAACGGAGAGGCAGTGTATACCGCTGAAAGAATAAATATCCCCATCGGCGGCAACGGAGTTACATACGAATCCCTCAGCGGCAACAACGTATATCTCTGGACAAGGATATGGTCCGGTCACCCCGAAATGGGCGTTGGCGGATACCTTAAGCCGCCGAAGCGCATAACTCTCCTTTCAACGGGAGAAGAGATCGAGTTTGAAAGCAAGGGTCAGAGATTTATAATGAAAAATCTGCCCGAAGAATGCCCGGACAAAAATGTGGGCGTCCCGGTTTTCAAGCTGGAGTTTGAAGAAAGACCAGAATTTATAAACGGCTCATATTACCCTCAACTGAACCTTGGGTACGATTGTTCAAAAGGCGCTAAGATATAAAATCAAAAATAAAAAACAAGAGTTTCTCTTCCCGAAAATTTGCGGAAAAGAAACTCTTTTTTGTTCTGAAGCAATGCTTTTTGTGTCAGAATATAAAGCTGCAAAGTCCGGTCAATCCTTCTTTTTGGTCACTATGGTAACCGCTAAGAAGATGACAGCCACAACTATGGCCGCAATGGGGACGATGGTCTTCCACTTGGGGTCGCTGCCGGTGGAAACATTATCCACAGCGCTCGCAACCGGCGACAACACCATTGCCGCAGCAACAAAAAGAACCATTGAGGTAATAAATTTTTTCATATCTTTCTCTCCTGTAAAATCACACTGCAAGTTTAACCTTTCACCGCGGTAAGCTTGCCTGAATTGGCGTTAAACTTCATAAACTGCGGGAATTTCTCCGAAGAAAACACGTCAAGTCCCCGGCCGGTTGAAAGCCAGATAAGCAGAGCCGACGCATCGCTGCCATATGGAAAATCGATATGCGCCATATCCTTGATGAACCAGGTGCGCTCCGGGCGCATACAGGTGGAGGCGTCCACAACCCTGTCAGCCGACAAATGATCATGTCCGCAGGCGGTGTTTGCCTGCTTGTAGCCGGAGGGCAGGGTCTTGCCATAGCCTGCAGCCACCGCTCCGCCGCTGGAATAAACGGTATCTATCAAAAAATCGTTGTTGCCTGACGTTGAAACGGGCGAAACAGGCAGACCCTGACGGCCGTATTGGGAAATAATGTACACTTCACAGCCCAACGATTCAGCTCCTGCAATTATTCTTTCCGCGTTAACCTGAACGCTGTCGTGATAACCGTCTATTTTTTCGATCAGCCTTTTATTCCTCACAGGGTCAAGTAAGGTCGATTTTGCCTGAGCGTAATATTCATCCGCAACCAGAGCCCAGATGCCCGGCATATGACCAAAGGTGACTTCTATAAGATTTTTATAAACAGCATCCAGCTGATCAAGCACAAGTCCGTTTGCCAGATCTACGGCAAAATCCATAATGCCGAGTTTATCGAGCAGACCCGTCACTATCGGGAAGATCACCTGCGCGACACCGTTTTTGCCCAGCTGATTTATTCTCTCGATAAGGCCGTCCGCATCAAAAAGCACCTGCTTTTGAAAAAGCTCGCCAACAACCGAGGTGCCCTGAAAGGCCGTTGAGGCAAAAACGCAGTTTTTTACGCTGTCAGCGGTATATTTTTCAAGGTAAGATAACAGCACCGTGCCGCCCATACTGCAAGCCACAAGGCAGACCTTGCTGCTGCCGGTCTCCGCCTTGACGTTGTCAATAAACGCTTTGAGATCATCAGCGTGGTCAAGGGGGCTCATGCGCCAATCATAGTTGAAGAAATAAACATTTTTACCGCCCAGCGCGTCCGCATAGCTGTGGACGATAGCCATTTCATTTGTAAGTTTTTCATCCTCGTAATATTCCCTGTAATTGTCCGCAGATAAAGGGAACTCAAGGTGCTCCACGTTGTAGACAGAGTTTCCGTCGTCATCACACTCAAGGGGGTTAATGAACTCGCTCAAAGCCTTTACCGTGCTGTTAAAAAACTTCCCGTAATCCATTGAAATCAGCAGCTCCACAGTAGGAACAAGTATTTTCTTTACAAGGGTAAATATCCTGTTGGCTGAGGGCGCCCAAACTTTTTCACCCTCCAGCGTCAAGGGCATTGACGCCATTCCGCTGATAACGACCACGGGAGTTACCTCCGGCTCCCTTGCAAAGGCGGCCGGAATTATTGAAATAAGAACAGAAACGGAAAGAACAACTGCCAAAATCGCCCTCAAAGCTCTTTTGCCCATAGAAACCACCTCGATATTATTTTATTGTAAGATTTGCGTAGTTTGCCATTATCTTCTTTGTACCCGCCTTGTCAAAGGCGATCTCAAGGAGCACGTCGTTACCCATGGGCTGAGTCGAAAGGATGACCCCGGTGCCGAATATTTTGTGCCCCACAGTGTCGCCGACCTTGTATTTGCCGGCGTTTGATGCGCCTGTGTTGATTTTCGGCTTGGTGACCTGCGCCGGGGCAAAGCCGCGGTTCACGGTACTTGAAGCATTAGTTTGCCCGCCGCTCCGGAAAGCCGCGCTCTGCTGCGGCCTTCTTAACCCGGTGCCGCTTGCTTTGAGAAGCTCCTCCGGTATCTCCCGGACAAATCTTGAAGGCGGATTATATTTAGTGGAGCCGAAAAGGATCCTTGACCTGGCATTGGTAAGATAAAGTTTCTTTTTTGCCCTTGTGATGCCCACATAGGCAAGTCTGCGCTCCTCCTCAATATCCTCATCGTTAAACGAGAGCCTTGTGCCGGGGAACAGATCCTCCTCCATGCCTGAGATAAACACAACGGGGAATTCAAGCCCCTTTGCGGCGTGCAAGGTCATCATAACAACAGCGTCTGTCTCCGCATTATAATTATCGATATCCGTCATAAGAGCAACCTCCTCAAGGAAGCCGCTCAGGGAGGGGTCGTCGTTCTCCTCGGAATAGCGGATAAGGTTTGATGAAAGCTCGTTCAGGTTCTCCGTGCGTTCCTGATAGGTCGACATATCCTTTGTCAGGGCGAGCACATAACCGCTCTCGTTTATCATCTGCTCAAACAGCTCATTAAGAGGCGTATTGTCAAGCATATTGTGATATTTTTCGATAAAAGCTCCAAAGGCCTTTAGGGGAGTCAGCGCTTTGGACAGCGCCGGATAATTTTCCGCGTTTTTTATGACCTCATACATACTTATGCCCAGCCCGTCGGCGATATCAGACACGTTGTTCACCGTAGTGTCGCCTATTTTGCGCTTGGGTTCGTTGATTATCCTGCGCAGTCTGGTATTGTCCGAGGGATTGTTTATTACTGTAAGGTACGCCATAGCGTCCCTGATCTCTTTGCGCTCATAGAACCTTCTGCCCCCGATGATCCTGTAAGGTATACCTGCGCGGACAAAGGAATTTTCAATGACGGTTGATTGGGAGTTCATCCTGTAAAGCACAGCAAAATCGCTCCACTTGCAACCTGCCGCCACACCGTTGAGAATTGTGCTGGCAATAAAATTGCCCTCTTCGCGCTCATCGTTTGAGGTGTTGAGCTCCACCTTGTCTCCATCCCCGTTGGCTGTCCAGAGGTTTTTGCCCTTGCGCCGGGAGTTGTTTGCTATCACCGCGTTGGCTGCGCTCAGGATATTTTGAGTTGAGCGGTAGTTCTGCTCAAGGCGGATCACCACGGCGTTTTTATACTGCTCCTCAAAGCTTAATATATTTTCAATGGTGGCGCCTCTGAAGCGGTAAATGCTCTGATCATCATCGCCCACCACGCAGATGTTCTTGTGCTTCTCCGCTAAAATAGAGGTCAATCTGTACTGAGCGTGGTTGGTATCCTGATACTCGTCTACCATTATGTACTTAAATTTGTTCTGGTAATATTCACGCACATCCTTGAAGTTTTCGAGCAGCGTCACAGTATTTACGATTATGTCGTCAAAATCCATGGCGTCTGCGGTCTTGAGCATCTCCTGATAGGTTTTGTAGGCCTTGGCGATCTTTGAGAGCCTTATATCGCTGCCTGCCTGATTTGCGTATTCTTCAGGAGAGATCAGGTTGTCCTTAGCCCTGCTTATTTCTGACATTATCTGTTTATAGGGCAGAAATTTATCGTCAATACCCAGCAGCCTCTGGCACTCCTTGACGCTGCGGGCGGAATCATCTGTATCATAGATGGTGAAATGGTTTGAAAAACCCAGCCTTTCCCCGTCACGGCGCAAGATCCTTGCGCAGGCGGCGTGGAAGGTGGAAGCCCATATATCAGCGGCGCTCTCGCCTATCATGGCTATAAGCCGTTCCTTGAGCTCGTTAGCGGCCTTGTTGGTAAAAGTGATGGCAAGGATCTCCCATGGTCTGGGAGCGTCAACGCTCATAAGATCCTCAAAATCCATATACAGGGACTCGTCGCCGTCCAGGTAGGCCTGCATATTTGAAATATCCCTGTCCGTAGGGGTGAACTCCGAATAGTCGGAATTGTACGCCTTGCCGTACTTGAGTATGTTTGCTATACGGTTTACAAGCACCGTCGTTTTTCCGCTGCCTGCCCCTGCAAGAACCAAAAGCGGTCCTTCTGTTCGGAAGACCGCTTTTTTCTGCATATCGTTCATTCTGTTGAAGTCCCGCTCAATTATGCGGCGACGAAGTTCTAAAAAATCTTCTGCCATAATAAGTACCTTTGCAAATAATGTTACTCAGATGGAAATTTCCGCGGAAACCTTAAATATTTCCATGTCGATACTCTTCTTCATCTGGAGAGCCTCAAAGATATCGAAATCAACTATTTGCTCCTTCTGCATGGCGACGACTCTGTTGCCGATGCCTTCCATAAGGAGCTTTACCGCTCTGTTGCCCATAAGGCTGGCAACGATCCTGTCTCTGGCTGTGGGAGAACCGCCGCGCTGAACGTGACCCAAAATCACGGCGCGGGACTCGACGCCTGTTTTTTCTTCGATCTTCCTGGCCATATCTTCCACTCCGCCTACTCCCTCGGCAACCACAATAACGAAGTGCTGCTTGCCGGTCTTCATGGTTTCCTCCATGACCTGAATAACATCTTTGTCCAGGTCGTAGGGTATCTCGGGAATAAGTATAGATGTGGCGCCTACGGCTATGCCGGAATAAAGCGCAAGGTAACCCGCCGAACGCCCCATAACCTCAACAACACTACAACGGTCGTGGGACTCGGTGGTGTCTCTGATCCTGTCAACCATCTCAACAATGGTATTCATACAGGTATCGTAGCCTATTGTATAGTCACAGCAGGCGATGTCGTTATCAATGGTGCCGGGGATAGCAACACAGGGAACGCCTCTCAGTGAAAGATCCCTGGCGCCTCTGAAAGAGCCGTCTCCGCCGATAACAACAATGCCTTCTATTCCGTATTTTCTGCAAACATCAATAGCCTTCTGCATCCCCTCTTCCGTCTTGAACTCCGGAGCACGGGCAGAAAACAGCTTGGTGCCGCCCCTTTGTATTATATCTGAAACATCGCGCAGATCCATGCTGTGCAGGTCGCCTTCCATCAGACCTCTGTAGCCGTGATTTACGCCATAAACCTCCATACCCTTATCGCGTGCGGTTCTCACCACCGCTCGAACCGCAGGGTTCATTCCGGGAGCATCTCCCCCGCTCGTTAAGACTGCAATTTTATTCACTACAATAAACCTCCTGATCGCTCATAAATGCACTAGGCTATATGTTACACCAAATGTAGAATAATGTCAAACAGATTTATAAAAAAAAATAATATAATTTAATGTTTTTTCACAAAAGGAATTTCTATGCCATACTTTCAAGCAAAAAGCTCACCGGTCTGAACCCGTCGTTGCAGGAAATCATAGCGGATCTTTCGTTTTTCATCCATCCGTCATATATGTCCACGCCGCCATGAGCCAGCACCATAACAAAGGGCAAAACACTTTCCCACGCGCTGGAGCAAAAGCCCTCGGGCTTTTCACAGTCAACGGAGAAGAATACCTGCCCCAGCCGCATTTCGCAGGCGTGCTCAATCGGATTTTCAAACTTCTCTATCAGATCATCATGTCTGACCATTTTCATAACGGTGATTTTTACCTGTTTCATTTTACGCTCCCATGGCAAGATTTAAAGTTATTCCATATTCATAAGTATTTTTTCCGCAATGGAAAGCTTTGTCTCGCACCTGTCCATAGCCTGTTTTTCGATGTATCTGTGTGCCTCTTTTTCAGTCATCCCGTTCTTTTCTATCAACAGGCATTTTGCCTTATTGACCTTGCGTATCTCATCCATCTTGCTTTCAAGGGTAGCGGTTTTTCGCTCCATGCGTCTGAGCCTTTCGCAGGTGCCGCAAAGCAGCTGAACAGACTGAATCATGGTTTGTGACGTGGAGGGTTTTGCAACGGTAAGGACGCCGTATGGCGCGGCAAAGTTGTTTACCTGGGGATAATTTTCGGACTTTACCGCCAGCAAAACGCCCACGCTCCATTTGTCACAAATATCAATGGCAAAATCCACGCCGAAATCATCGGGCAGCGGCGTGTTTATAATAACAATATCGAATTTTTCTTCCAGTATCATCCTTTTTGCGCTCACGATACTGTTTGCAATCGAAACCGGCCTGCAACCTATCTCCGAGAGTAACGCAATAACGGAAGTATTGAATTTTTCGGATGCGGACACCAGAAGCACCTTGTAACTGTGTTCTATAAATTCCGTTTGCCTTACCTCCCTTCAACGAATTCGACCGCGTCAGCGATACATATAATTTATTATTATCGACTCGGGTAAATTTGCTTTTATAAAATCACTGTTTTTTGCCAGCCGCTTTGCTTCTTCGAGATTTAACGGCAGCGTTGAGTAGCCGTTGAGTGTATTTTCAGGCGCGGCGTAGAAGTTTATATCCTGCGCCTCCGGCAGCTCAATGTTATATTTGATCCCCTCAAGACCCGCCCTTATTATGAGGGCAAACGCAAGATAGGGATTGCACAGCGGATCGGGGGAACGAAGCTCCGCTCTCCTGTACTCACCCTTTGCTGCAGGTATGCGGATAAGCTGGGATCTGTTTTCGTGTGACCATGTTATATATTTTGGCGCTTTATTTACGCCGAACCGTTTGTAGGAATCTCCGGTGGTGTTCAAAAACAGGGTAATGTCTCCGATCCTTGACAAAATGCCGGCTATAACATTGGGCATAATATCCCTGCCGTCCTTTGACTTTGCGCTGAAATTTATGTGCATACCGTTTCCGGCTTTGTCGGCTATGGGCTTGGGCGAGAAATCGGCGTAAAGACCGTTCCTGTCTACTACTGTATTCACCACCGAGCGAAACGTGATGGCGTTATCCGCAGATTTTAGCGGATCCGAATACCTGAAATCTATCTCGTTCTGACCCGGACCGTCCTCATGGTGGGAGCTTTCGGGATACACGCCCATCTTTTCAAGAGTCAGGCAGATTTCCCTCCTGACGTTCTCGCCTTTGTCCTCGGGAGCTATATCCATATATCCGGCGTTATCGTACGGCACCTTTGTGGGTTCGCCGTTCTCATCCCGTTTAAAGAGATAAAACTCCATTTCG
>CAMOTT010000046.1 GCA_946626015.1 uncultured Clostridia bacterium
GGCAACAGCGAACGGGCGTTCGGCATACTCAACACCGTGCTTTCACAAAAGGTGGAGCCGGTTATAATACTGGGCACCATCATAATGGCGTTTGTTGATATGTACAGGGCAAAGGTTGCCGTGGCAGGGGGAGAAAGACCCGACTACCCGGCAAAGCTGTTCAATTACAGGGGCAGGGAGTTCCGTCTGCGCAACGCTGCAAGGGATGCCTCCGGTCTGTCTATAACGGATCTGAGAGCCTGCCTGGACGAGCTGGACAGGGCGGACAGGTTGCTGAAAAATTCCTCCATCGATCCACGTACAGTGCTTGAACAGTGCATGACAAGATTGATGCTCTTGAGCAATCGTTGACGATCAGTTAAAGGTTTTACTTATGATAAAGATAGACAGAGTGGTAATCGTCGAAGGCAAATATGACAAAATAAGACTTACTCCGATACTGGACGCTGTTATAATAGAAACCGATGGCTTCGGTATATTCAAGGATAAGGCCAAGCAGAAGCTCATAAGAAGGCTTGCGGAGACAAAGGGCCTGCTCATACTCACAGACAGCGACTCGGCAGGGTTCAGGATACGTTCCTTCATCGGCGGCTCCGTTCCGCCGGACAGAGTGGCTCACGCCTATATCCCGGATATCTTCGGCAAGGAGAGGCGCAAGGAATCCCCATCAAAGGAGGGTAAATTGGGCGTTGAGGGCGTCCCGGATGAAGTGCTTGTCAAGGCGCTGGAAAACGCCGGAGTCACCTGCACCCAAACACAAAGCAGGGGACGTCAGGTCACTGTGACCGACCTGTATGAGGACGGTATCAGCGGAGGTACGGACAGCAGGTCAAAACGTCAGGCGCTCCTGAAAAAATTCGACCTGCCGGAGAGATTGTCCACAAGCTCGCTTGTAAAGATGATAAACATATTTATGACTTACGATGAATACAAAACGGCGGTAAACGAGATAGCTCAGACCGCCGGACAAAAGGGTGTATAGTATGCTGAGAATAGGCCACGGATACGATGTGCACCGCCTTGTGCCAGGCAGAAAGCTAATCCTGGGCGGAGTGGAAATAGAATACGAAAAAGGTCTGCTGGGTCATTCGGATGCGGATGTGCTGCTCCACGCCGTAGCCGACGCGCTTTTGGGCGCTGCGGCTTTCGGAGATATCGGCGGTATGTTCCCGGACAGCGACGAGAAATATAAGGACGCGGACAGCCTTGCGCTTTTGAGAGAGGTGGTAAAAAGGCTCTGGGAGAGTGGCTGCACAGTGGGCAACGTTGACGCCACCGTGATAGCTCAGGCGCCCAAGCTCAAGAGCTTTATTCCCCTAATGAGGGAGAACATAGCGGCAGCCTGCGGAGTTGATAAGGATTTTATCAGCGTCAAAGCCACAACAGAGGAGGGACTTGGCTTCTCCGGCAGCGGAGAGGGCATAGCCGCCCATGCCGTGTGCACGATAGACAAAAAATGATCCCCCGGGCAGTGACTTGGGGTTACAGATATAAAGAAGGGCGTGTATTATGTCTTATTATTGGAGTGAAATGGTCAGCTTCTTTAAAGAAGTGGGTTCGGTGATACTGTCGTTCAGGTTCGCCGATCTGTTGGATATATTGTTGGTCGCATTTATTATATACCATATTATAAATCTTATCCGGGAGACAAGAGCGGCTTTGCTGTTCAAGGGTCTGCTGTTGGTGGGCGTGGCATACGTCATCATCTACTGCCTGAATATGCAGGCCAGCAAATTCATCTTCCAGAAACTGCTCGTGAATATCATTCTTGTTCTTGTGGTGCTGTTCCAGCCGGAGATACGCCACGCGCTGGAAAGCGTGGGCAGGAGCAACATATCCCTTGCGAACATCTTCAACCGTAACGATGAACAGCCGGACAATTCCGAGATCAAAAAATCCATCATTGAGATAGTTCGCGCCTGCGTTGATATGAGCGGCAAAAAAATAGGCGCTCTGATCGTTTTTGAGCGGGAGACTCCGCTGGGAGAAATAATCAACACCGGCACCGAAATAGACGCTACTGTCAGCCGGGAGCTTATAGGCAACATATTTTATCCAAAGTCACCGCTACATGACGGAGCGGCGATCATCAGGGCAGGCAAGCTCAAGGCGGCAAGCTGTATATTGCCCCTCACCGGCAATAATTCCATCAGCAGTGATCTTGGCACGCGCCACAGGGCTGCCATAGGTATCAGTGAGGAAAGCGACGCTATCATACTGGTTGTGTCCGAGGAGACCGGCGACATTTCCATAGCTCAGAGCGGAAAGCTTGAGCGGAATGTTTCGGACGGCGTTATTATGGAAAGGCTGGCTGAGGCTCTTGTGCAGACGGACACCTCCGATGAAAAAAAGGGTGTTTTCTCAAAACTGTTCGGCAGGGGCAGCCGCTGATCTGTCCCCGGGCAGGTAGTGGAGCAGTATAGCTCAAGTTAGAAAGGATCTGATCAACTTATGTCTAAAAGCAGAAAAATAAGCCTGCACGCGCTTTTCAGAAATAAAAAATTCACAATAGTTTTTTCAGTTGTGTTAGCTATATTCATATGGCTGTTCGTGGCGGTCAATTACAGCCCCGTTGAAACAAGGGTCATCAACAATGTGCCGGTGACGCTGAACCTTAAGGACAGCGTGCCCACCAAGCTCAACCTGAGACCCTTTGGCGAAAAGGAGTATTATGTTGACGTCACCGTAAAGGGCAAAAGGGTCTTTATCAATCAGTCCGCCCTTACGGCAGAGGATCTGATAGCAACGGCTGTTACCAATCAGGTGGATTCCGCCGGCAAACATTCCCTGCAGGTCAAGGTTTCGCCAAAGAACAGCAACGCCGATTTTGAAATTATAGAATACTCAAACGACTATATCCAGGTGTATTTTGACACTTACAAGGAGAGCGAGTACACCATCGAACCGGATATTATATGCGATAAACTTGTGCCGGAGGGATATATCAGCGACGATATAATTCTTTCCTCCACAAAGATTGCTATATCAGGCCCGGCCGCCGAGATGGACAAAATAAACCAGGTGATCGCCCGTGTGGAGATAGACGAGCCCCTTACCGCGACCGAGACCTACAAGGCAGAGATAGTTCCCGTCAGCAAAAACAGCGAATCCTTCAAATACCTGACCCTTGACGCCTCCTCCGGGGAGATAAGCGTTACGGTGCCGGTGCTCAAAAAGGGCACGCTGCCGGTGGGAGTTTCTTTTAAAAACGTTCCTGCTTATTACCTCAAAAATCCCCTCAAGGTGAGCGCGAGACCCTCTGCGGCGGATATAGCCATGCCTACGGACAAGATGGAGACGGCCGAAAATGTCAACGTGGGAGTTGTGGATTTTTCCACCCTTTCTCCAACTGAAAACAAGTTCGTTTTCAAAGCCGCAGACGTTACGGAGGCAAAGATCACAGACGATACCGAAGAGTTCAGCATAAGCATAGATATGTCCGGCATGGGTACTGTCCGGGGCTTGTCGCTGCCCTCCGAGAATATTACAAAGGCTGTTACCAAGGACGGCAAAACCATAACGGTAAACACGGATGGAATAAACGGTATCGAGGTAGTGGGTCCGGAGGGCTCCCTGAGTTCGATCACATCCGACAGGCTTACAGGCAAGCTGGATATTTCAAAGCTTGACGAAAGCAAGACCGAGCAGACACTGCCTGTGGTGATCGGAATAAGAGATATGGACAACTGCTGGGTCTACGGCAGCTATACTGTGCCGGTGACGGTCGAATAATTCCCGGACGCGGAGCGGACAGATCAAGAATACGAGTTGAAAGGAGCGGATTGCCTGTGAAAAAAAGGATAATGACCCTTGCGGCGGCGCTGTTGCTGATATGCGCGGCTCTGGGCGGCTGCTCTTTCGATATCAAAACGGTGTCGGACACTTTAAAGCCGCCTAAGCTGTACGGTGAAAACCGGGAGATGCAGATGGCGTTTGAAAAATACGCCGGTAGTGATGTCTTGATGAAATCCGCCGTCTCCGGCGAGCACAGATCCTCCTTTGTGCTGTATGATATTGACGGCAACGGTTCCGATGAGGCTCTTGTGTTTTATGCCGAAGGCAGCAACAAATCCCAGGTCAAGATCGAAATAATGGAAAAAACGGACGGGCAGTGGACGCCGATAGTAAATCTTCCCGGTTCGGGCAGCGAGGTCTATTCCGTAAACTTTGCAAAGATGGATCAAGACAGCTTCAGCGAGATCATAGTGGGCTGGAGCCTGTATGAAAAATCATCCGAAAAACTGTTTACCGTTTTCCGCGTTGACAAAAAGCTTGAAGATATAAGCTCCGTATGTACGGAGAGCTTTACTTACATGATGCCTGTTGACCTTGACAATGACGGCTTGAAGGAACTTTTTTATATTTCCATTGACGCTACCAACAAGACCAGACAGGCCGCCGCCAAAATGCTCAAGCTGCAGGGCGGCAAAACAATGGAGATTACAGGCGAGGCGAAGGTGGATTCAGGCGTGAGCGGTTACAGCTCCGTCAAGGTGGAACGGCTGTCCGAGAGCTCCCCGGTCAGGGTGTACCTTGACGCGGTAAAGGGTGAAAATCAGATGATAACCGACGTTGTATATTACGACGTCAGCTCCCGGAGTTTGGTGGCGCCCCTGCTGGATAAGCAGTCTCAATCCAATATCCAGACGTGGAGGAACATAAACCTGCCCAGCATAGATATAAATTCCGACGGGATAATCGAGATCCCGACTCAATCGATATTCAAGGGAGGGAGGGAGGTACATAACAACAACAGATCCTCCTCCAATATATACAGAACCGACTGGTGCCAGCTGGTGGGGAATAAATTGCAAACAGTTATCTATTCCTATACGGACGTGGAGAACGGATACGTTTTCTCCATCCCCGAAGGGCTTTTGAGGAGCGTCACCGTAGAAAAAAACTCCGACGACGGAAGCGTGACCTTCTACAAATACAGCCGGAGCAGAGATAAAAGGGGCAATGCGCTGCTCACGATAAAATCTATTGACGAGCTTGTGTGGCAGAAAGAGCAGGCAGGTTCGGAATACAGCGAGATAATGTCCGTAAACGGCAAAGTCGTGGTTTATGATATAACAGAAGACGGTAAAGAGCTTGAGATAACGCCGGACGAACTGAGTAAGTGTCTTATACGGCTCGATTACAGTAATAAATGAAAGGGGTAAGCCGGAATGAAAAGAGTATTGGTCGCGGAGGATGAAGCTGCCATCCGTGAATTTATAGTTATCAATCTTGTGCGCAGCGGATATACGGTAGTGGACGTTCCCGACGGGGCGAAAGCCATAGAGGCGTTCAACGACTGTAACGGTGATTTTGACGTTGCGCTTTTGGATATAATGATGCCGGAGATGGACGGTCTGGAGGTCTGCAAAAGGCTCAGAGCCATGAGCGGAAGCATAGGCATAATAATGCTCACCGCAAAAGCTCAGGAGATGGACAGGGTCACGGGTCTTATGATGGGCGCGGATGATTATGTTGTAAAGCCCTTTTCTCCCTCGGAGCTGATGGCCCGTGTGGACGCGGTATACAGGCGGGTCGCCATGCTTTCCGAAAAGAACAGCGGCGCCTCGGATTCCGGGGTGTATTTCAGCGAGGGCTTTGCGCTCAACACAAGAAACAGGACTCTTACCCGCAACGGCAAGCATATAGAATTGACCCAGGTAGAGTTCCAGATAATGGAATTTTTCTTCAAAAATCAGGGCGTGGCATTGAGCCGCACGGATATACTTAAAGGCGTGTGGGGCATCGAGAACCCGGGAGAAGAAAAAATAGTGGATGTCAACATAAGGCGTCTGCGCATGAAAATCGAGGACGAGCCCTCCGAGCCCAAGCATTTGCTTACGGTTTGGGGCAAGGGCTACGAATGGGTATGATGTATTAAGCAACGCTTGAAAGAAGGGAGGTGTATGGAATGAAGGTCAAGTTGAGCGGTATCACAAAGAGGTGGATCAAAAACACTCTTTTGGGTATTTCCGGTCTGATAGTAGCTGTTTCCGTTGCTGTTCTGATTTTTGTTAAATACTATTATAACAAAACGGTTTCAATGACCTTGATTTCCAACGACACAGAACTTGTGTCCACCTTCTTTAACGTAAAGTCGATCCAAACTGAAGAGGATTTTTACGAAACTTCAAGAGAATATATTGAAAATTTTGAGAACAAGGATATTATGGAGGTCTGGATAATCGACGATAACGGCAAGGTTATCCTCTCAAGCACCGGATTTGAGGTGGAGGAGACCGGGGATATGCCGGACTATGCGAGCGCCCTTGAATCCCCCATCGGAAGGGGCGAATGGTCAGGCCGATACATGAACGGCGAACCGGTTTCGGCGATAACCGTCACTTTGCCCACCAAGGGAGATAAGCCTTTGGGTGCTATTCGGTACATTGTTTCCACAAGGGGCATAAACCGAAGGTTTGCTGTGGTTACAGCGCTCGTTATGCTGGTCTGCTTTTTCTCCATCGGTTTGGTGGTGGCGTCGGGGCTTTTCTTCCTCAAATCCATAGTTCGTCCGATTTCCGATATAAACGGCATTACCCGAAAGATCGCGGAGGGGGATTACGCCGCAAGGATAAAGGGATACAGACACGATGACGAGATCGGAGAGCTGAGCGAGACAATAAACCATATGGCGGAGGAAATAGGCCTTGCGGACAAGGCAAAAAATGATTTTATTTCAACAATTTCTCACGAACTGCGAACTCCGCTGACCGCGATAAAGGGTTGGGGAGAAACGATTTTGCAGGTCTGCGAAAGCGATTACGCCCTTACAAAGAGAGGAATAGAAGTAATAATAAGCGAATCCGGCAGACTTTCCGGGATGGTGGAGGAGCTTTTGGATTTTTCACATATGCAGAGCGGAAGGCTGACCTACAACAAAGAAAAAATAGATGTGCTCGCAGAGCTGGACGAGACCATATTTATGTTTAAGGAACGTGCCTCCCGCGAGGGCATAGAGCTTGTATACAACTCAACGGATATGCCTGCGCCCATGATCGGCGATCCAGGCAGGATCAAGCAGGTGTTCGTTAATATCATTGACAATTCCTTTAAATATACCGAGCAGGGCGGAAAAATAACCGTCCTCGCCGAGATAGTAAACGACGACCTGGTAGTTACGGTTACGGATACCGGCTGCGGCATTTCAAACGAGGATCTGTCAAGGGTAAAGCAGAAATTCTACAAGGCAAACACCTCCGCAAGGGGTTCCGGCATAGGTCTTGCGGTGGCTGATGAAATAGTCAAAATACACGGCGGAGAGCTTACCGTGGACAGTGTCCTGGGTAAAGGGACGACGGTGAAGATATCCTTGCCCATCGAACCTGTCTCCGTTGCGAACATATAAAAAACTGAAAGGATCAATACCATGAGCAAAAATGAACAAACATCCTGCCCAATGGGTTCCGTGGGCGGAGAAGCTTTGATGGAAGGCATAATGATGCGCGGCCCGGAGGGCGCCGCAATGTCCCTGAGACTGCCCGACGGCAGCATCGAGACCACCATGAAGGAGGTCGTGCTGCCCAAGGATAAGCACAAGTTCCTGGGTCTACCCTTTATCAGGGGGCCGGTGACCTTTGTGGATTCCATGATCTTCGGCTACAAGTGCCTGATGGAGTCCGCCGAAAAAACGGCCATGGCCACTGAAACAGACACTGAGAATATGTCCAAGCTTGACAGATGGATAGAGGATCACTTCGGCCACAAGATGATGACCGCAATAGGGGTTATTGGTACTGTTTTGGGCTTTGGCATAGCTTTTCTGCTGTTTGTCTGGATGCCGGCATTCCTGTTTGACACGGTCAACGATAAACTGGCGCACGGCAGCATATTGGCATGGAAGACCATATTCGAGGGCATTATCAGAATAATCCTGTTCTTGATTTATATGTCCCTTGTCTCCAGAATGAAGGAGATACACAGGGTCTTTATGTACCACGGAGCTGAACACAAGTCCATCTTCTGTTATGAGCGCGGATTTGAACTCACCGTGGAAAACGTCAGAAAGCAGGAAAGGTTCCACCCCAGGTGCGGCACGAGCTTTATTTTCCTGACGTTGATACTCAGCATACTTATCTCGTCAATAGTGGCGTCGGTCTTCCCGGTCCTCAGGCAGCCGGAGCTGCGTTTGGTCTGGATACTTGTAAAGGTTTTACTGTTGCCCGTAATAATGAGCTTGGGTTATGAGTTCATCAGAATAGCCGGCAGACACGGGGATAATATATTGGTCAAGATCATTGCCGCCCCCGGCTTGTGGGTGCAGAGGATAACCACAAAGGAGCCTACGGACGATATAATCGAGGTGGGTATCTGCGCGCTCAAGGCCGCGCTGGGTATGCCGGTCGAGATGCTCATAAAGCCCGAAGGGGCTGAGAATGAGGAGGAAGAGCCTGCCGCTGAGAATGATGCAGCAGAGTCCGGAGTATCCGGAGCCGAAGCATCGGAGGAGAGCGGCGACGGAGCGGAAAACTTATAATATGACTTACAGAGAGCTTCAGAAATGCGCCGAAAAAATATTGCGCGAAAACGGAGTTGAGGACAGCGGATTTGACGCCCTGTGCCTGATGGAGAGGTTTACCGGGAGGGATAAGACCCGGTTAAAGCTCTTTGAAAATTCCGCTGTTGACGGCGAAACAGAAAGAGCTGTGCTCCGCGGCGTTGACAGGAGAATTTCCGGCGAGCCGCTGCAGTATATTTTAGGCGAATGGGAGTTTTACGGATTTCCGTTCAAGGTGGGGGAAGGCGTGCTTATACCCCGGCCGGAAACTGAGCTGTTGGTAGAGCTTGGCCTGAGCTTTGCAGGCAATATCAAAGCCCCGGTCATTTTCGACCTCTGCTCAGGCAGCGGCTGTATAGGCGTCTCTTTGGCGCGGCTTTTGCCCGGAGCCCGGGTCTTTTGCATCGAAAGATCCAAGGCTGCCTTTGAGTATCTTAAAGCAAACGCAGAGCTGAACGGGATCAAAAACGCAACGCTGATAATGGGCGACATTTTTGAAGGGTTCAAAGGTTTTGATCTTCCTGAGCCCCATGTGCTTTTGTCCAATCCGCCGTACATCAAAAGCGGAGAACTGAAAACGCTCCAGAAAGAGGTGCGGCATGAGCCTGCGGAGGCTCTGGACGGGGGAGAGAACGGATATATATTTTATGAGCGCATAGCTGCGGATTGGCTGCCTTTTGTAAAGACAGCGGCGGCTGTGGAGTGCGGCGAGGGTCAGGCGGAAACAGTAGCCGCGATGTTCAATACAACTGAGATATTGAAAGATTTTAACGGTATACAGCGTGTTGTAATAAGGAGGAAAAGCGAATGCTCAGAAGTCTGATAAGCGGAGGCTACAGCGCGGAACAGGCGTTTGTCTCAATATTATCAAGCATTTTTGTGGTGTTTTGCACCTTGCCTGTGCATGAGTTTGCCCATGCGCTT
Organism: uncultured Clostridia bacterium; assembly: GCA_946626015.1. Taxonomy (GTDB): domain Bacteria; phylum Bacillota; class Clostridia; order Oscillospirales; family Acutalibacteraceae; genus JAAZFZ01. Next base: position 9,422 of record CAMOTT010000046.1, read on the forward strand.
GTGGCGACAAAGCTGGGAGATCCCACTCCCAAGCTCAACGGCAGGCTTACTCTTAATCCCCTGGCTCATATAGACTGGATAGGCGCGATAATGATAATACTTGTGGGCTTCGGTTACGCAAAACCCGTGCCGGTGAATATAAGAAATTTCAAAAACCGAAAGCTCTATATGGGTCTCACCGCAGCGGCAGGTCCCTTTTCCAACCTGATAATGGCATTTATATTCCTTTTGCTTTTGGGTGTTTCAAATATAATTTACAGAAACGGCGCTGAATTTGCCCAGTATGTGGCTATGTTTCTGTATTACGCGGCCTATATCAACACAGCCCTTGCGGTGTTCAACCTTTTGCCTGTGCCGCCGTTGGACGGTTCGCGCATACTGACGATCATAGTGCCGGACAAATACTACTATAAGATCATGCAGTATGAGCGGTATATAATGATCGGCGTTATGATCCTGCTCTTTACCGGGCTGCTCACAACCCCCTTGAGCTTCCTTACAAAAATAGTCTTTAACGGCATGGCGAATTTGGCTTCAAAAATCATTTTTTAACTCAGCAGGTGTTGACTATGGACAATACTATTTCTTACAAATTAGACAGCTTTGAGGGGCCAATGGATCTGCTCCTGCATCTTATAAGCAAACACAAGGTGAGCATAAACGATGTGCCTATCCTTGACCTTGTGGAGCAGTATCTTGACTATATGCGCATGATGAACGAGGAAAATCTGGAGATAGCCAGCGAGTTCCTTGAAATGGCCGCAAGGCTCGTTTACATCAAGACCGTTTCGCTGCTGCCTGTTCACGAGGAGGCCAACAAGCTGGCGGAGGAGCTCAGGGGCGAGCTTACGGAGTACCGGGATTGTCAGCTGGTTGCCGGGATGCTTGCCGATCAGGCCAACGGCTTCGGCTATATGTCGCGGAAGCCCCAGGAGTTTGAACCGGATCAAAGATACACGAGAAAGCACGAACCCTATGAGATATACAGGGCGTTCCTTAGCGCCGTGGGCAAGGGCAGACGCAGACTGCCGCCGCCTATCGAGGCCTTTTCCGGGATAATCGCCCACAAGATAGTTTCAGTTGCCAGCAGGGTCACTTTTATACTGGATTATCTTAAGAAAAAGCCCCACCAGAAGCTGTCCAGGATGTTCGACACAGCGGAATCCCGGTCGGAGCTTGTGGCGACCTTTCTGGCCGTGCTCGCGCTGATAAAAGCTAAACGTATCACAGCGGAGGGCGAAGGGGAAGACACGGTCATCCGGGTGCAGACAAAGGACGAGGAGTGGAAACAAATTGATAGTGAATGATTTGCAGGCCGCGGCGGAAGCCATCCTTTTTGCGGCAGGTGAGCCCTTTGAGCTCTCAAAAATAGCGGACACCCTTGAAATAGGCGTGGATTTTGCCGAGACAATAATGAAAAACCTTTCCGATTCTCTGGACAAAAGGGGCAGCGGACTTTGCGTGCTCAAGCTTGACGACAAGTACCAGATGTGTACACGCAAGGAGTATGCGGAGATAATAAGAGCCGTTCTGGATCTCAAGAGGAACGCGCCTCTCTCACAGGCGGCGTTTGAGGTGCTGGCGGTGGTGGCCTACAATCAGCCCGTCACCAAGTCATACATAGAACAGGTCAGGGGCGTTGACTGTACGGGAGTTATTTCCACCCTTTGCCAAAAGGGGCTTCTGGAGGAAAAAGGCCGCCTTGAGCTGCCCGGCAGACCTTTGCTTTACGGCACTACGCCGGATTTTCTCAAATGCTTCTGCATAAGCTCCCTCAGCGAGCTGCCGGAGCTCCCGGAGCATGAAAAGGCCGAACCCGCAGAGGTGAACCCCAATCAGCTGAAGTTTGATCTTAAGGATGAGACCGAACAGAAAAATGAATAGTTGAACTGTGCGGGAAAATATAGTATAATCAACAGAGAAGAAGCGGTAAGGGGGAGGTTTATTGATTGCGCTTTACATAATCTTGGGCATAATCGCGTTTATTGTAGTCCTGTTTTCAATAAAGATCACCCTTGTGATGGATTATGACGAGAGCTTTATCTGCAAGGTGAA
>CAMOTT010000047.1 GCA_946626015.1 uncultured Clostridia bacterium
GCGACCTTGGTTTCTGACCGGACAAACTATGCCGCGCTGCCTGCGGCAGATGAAGAAAAGGCGATTGTTTGCAAAAAACAAGGAGCAATGAGCTGATTTATCCTAAATAAACATAACAAAAGGCTAATTGATTTTCTGTGATCAATTAGCCTTAACTGTTTTTATTAAGTTTCAAGTGTATCTTTCAACGCCAGACCGTCTTCTGTTTTCCATTCGGTCAGCCCGTTTGCGCTTCTTCCCAGAACAATAGCCGCAGCAGATGAAGGACTGTTAAACGCATAATCTTTTACAAAGATAAACTCCGAACTTACAATACCGTTTTCAAGTAAATACCGGCGTCTTTTGTTGCTGCCGGAGGGATAACTGTTTGTAACAGATGAAGCAATAGCCGAGCCCTTTAATACAGCGAAACCGTCTGACACCATTTTACCCTTTGCGTTTGCGCCTCTTGTTGCTTTTATGTAGAATAACGGAGCATTGTTACTGTCGCTTTCATCTACCAAATCAAACACTTTATAACCTAACGTGTTGACCAACAGTTTTGTATCGTTTATAAAACCTTCAAGAGTTGCTTGATCATATTCTGATATTGAGGATCTGGTGGGGATAGTTCGGTTTATTATACCAGCCCTTGCCGCTTCATATGCAAGCGTATAGAATTCATTTTCAAGATATTTTATATGTGCCTTGTTCAGAAAATTGTTATTGCTGATTATTGCAACGGCGTCGTTCCAATAGTTTTTATCTAAGATATGTTGTTTTAGCCTTGATATAATATTCTCTGCTTCGCCGACATAAATAGTGGTATTGTTGTTGTCGTCTTTACCAAAAAGAAAGTAAATGCCGGTGTTTTTTGAATCATCACGTTTCTCAAATTCATGCAGTTCGTTTCTTGAGACCTTGTATACTCTTACGTTGCTGTTAGATGATTCGCACATAATCATCTTATTTGGATTACCTTCAAAAATCAGCATTTGTATTGTTTTATCGACACTCACCTTGGCTTCCTCCTGAAATGTTTTCTAACGACCGCGTCGCTCAAAAGGAATATAATCGTTTCTCCGATTGTAACGGGCACGCCTGTGATCCGTCCGCCGCTTCATCTGCCGCAGGCAGCGCGGCTTTGTTTTGTCCGGTCAGAAACCAAGGTCGCCTTGCTCGCTTGGTGACGCCCCGCGGTGCGGGGAGATGTCGGCGTAGCCGACAGAGGGGACGGCCGCTGTCAGCGGCGCTTCGCAATTCTCCCGGTTTCTTCCTAATAAAAGCGCCGCTTCATCTGCCGCAGGCAGCGCGGCGCTTTTATTCCCACTCCACTGTTGCGGGGGGTTTGCTGGTAATGTCGTAGACCACGCGGCTGACGCCTTTGACTTCGTTGGTTATCCTGTTGCTGACCTTTGCCAGCAGCTCAATGGGGAGCCGGGTAAAGTCCGCGGTCATAAAATCGTCGGTGGAGACGGCGCGGAGGGCAACGGTGTAGCCGTAAGTGCGGGCGTCACCCATGACGCCGACGGTTCTGGTGTCCGTGAGCACGGCGAAATACTGGTTTGTCTCCCTTTCAAGCTCCGCCAGGGCTATTTCCTCACGGAATATGGCGTCCGCCTCACGGACGATGTGGAGTTTTTCCTCGGTGATGTCGCCGATGACGCGCACGGCAAGACCCGGCCCGGGGAAGGGCTGACGCCAGACGAGCTCGTAGGGTATGCCCAGCTCAATGCCCACGGCGCGGACCTCGTCCTTGAACAGCTCCCGGAGGGGCTCCACGATCTCGTCAAAATCAATAACGGAGGGCAGGCCGCCCACGTTGTGGTGGCTCTTTATTGTGGCGGCGTCTCCTGTGCCGCTCTCCACAACGTCCGGGTAGATGGTGCCCTGAACAAGGGCGTGCACTTTGCCGATTTTCCTGGCCTCGTCCTCAAAAACTCTGATGAATTCTTCGCCGATGATCTTGCGCTTTTTCTCCGGTTCTTTAACGCCGCTGAGCTTTGACAGGAACCTTTCTTTCGCGTTGACTCTGATTATATTCAAAGAAAACTGTTTTCTGAAAACATTCTCAACGATATCCCCTTCGTTTTTCCTGAGCAGGCCGTGGTCAACAAAGACGCAGGTCAGGTCGTTCCCGATGGCCTTGTGCAGGAGCACCGCCGCCACAGAGGAATCCACGCCGCCGGAAAGGGCGCAGAGCACCTTTTTGCCCTTTAGCTTTTCCCGGTATTTTTCTATTTGCCCGGTGGTGAATTTATCCATCGTCCAGTCCCCGGAGCAGCCGCAGATCCTGTAAAGGAAGTTGCGCAGCATATCCTTGCCGAACTGGGTGTGGGTGACCTCCGGGTGGAACTGCACTGCGTAGATCCTGCGCAGGGGATCGCTCATTGCGGCGCAGGGGCAGTTGTCCGTTACCGCAATGCAGGAAAAGCCTGCGGGCAGCTCGCTCACATAGTCGGTGTGGCTCATCCAGCAAACGCTCTCTGCGGGGATGCCCTTGAACAGCAGGGAGTCCTTTACCCGGAGGGTGACCTTGCCGTATTCGCTGATACTGTTGGCGGATTCCACCCTGCCGCCGGCCAGGTATGCCACCAGCTGATGGCCGTAGCAGATGCTGAGGATGGGCACGCCCAGTTCAAGGATCTCCGGGGAAAACCGGGGAGCTTTTTCGTCATAAACGCTGTTGGGGCCGCCGGTGAAGATGATGCCGCTGTAACCGCTTGCCCTGATCTCCTCCACCGTTATTTTGTTGTAGGGTTTTATCTCCGCGAACACCTTTTGCTCGCGGACACGGCGGGCGATAAGCTGATTATATTGACCGCCGAAATCAAGAACCAGTATTTTGTCCATAATGTTCTCCTGCCCGCAATCGGGGTTTTATCAGTTATAGAAAAGCAAATCGCCGTAGTTGGGGAAGGGCCAGTATTTTTCAGCAACCATTGTTTCCGCCTCGTCGCAGAACGCCCGGAGTTTCTGCATCTCGGCGATGACCTTCTGCTGCATGGCGTCCGCCTGCTCCTTGACGTTTTCTATATCGAGGGCGTTTTTCATCTCGCTTTCAAGTCTGCCGGTTTCTTCGTCGATCTTGTCCGTCAGCTCAGCGAGCTTTTTGATGAGCTTTGTTTCATATTCGCAGGGAACGTCCGGGATAAGCGCCCGTTTCTGGTTCGCGGTTTTTGCGAGCTTGAGCAGATATTCCTCAATGGCAGGGAGTATCTCCTTGCGTGACATCTCCGACATGGTGCGCGCCTCAATGGCGATAGTCTTGCAGTAATTGCCCAGGATTATCTCGCAGCGGGATCTGAGCTCGATCTCGGAGTAGACCCTGTGGGTCATGAGCATATCCACGTTCTTTTTGTCCAGCAGATGGATAAGACATTCCGGGGTGGTGCGGTAGTTGAGCAGACCCCGGTTTTCCGTGGCCTCTTTTATCCAGCTTTCATCGTAGCCGTTGCCGTTGAAAAGGATCCGCTTGTGATCCTTGATGGTCTTTTGGATCATATTGTGCAGAGTGGTTTCAAAATCCTCCGCGTTTTCAAGCCTGTCCGCGTAAATCCGCAGGGATTCCGCCACGGCGGAATTGAGCATGATGTTGGTGCAGGCGATGGAGTCCGAGGAGCCCAGCATACGGAACTCGAATTTGTTGCCGGTAAAGGCGAAGGGCGAGGTCCTGTTTCTGTCCGTGGTGTCCCTTGTAAACTTGGGCAGCACGTGGACGCCCAGCCTCATTTTTGTTTTTTCGGCTCCGGTGTAGGGCTTGTCGTTCTCAATGGCGTCCAGTATCTCCGTAAGCTCGTCCCCGAGGAAGATGGAGAGCACCGCCGGGGGAGCCTCGTTTGCGCCCAGCCTGTGGTCGTTGCCTGCTGTGGCTACGGAGATCCTCAAAAGATCCTGATAATCGTCCACCGCTTTTATGACGGCGCAGAGGAACAGCAGGAATTGGGCGTTTTCATAGGGGGTGTCCCCGGGGGAGAACAGGTTTACGCCGGTATCCGTGGCAACGGACCAGTTGTTGTGCTTGCCGCTGCCGTTCACCCCGTCAAAGGGCTTTTCGTGGAGCAGGCAAACAAGGCCGTGCTTGTAGGCCACCTTCTGCATGATCTCCATTGTGAGCTGATTGTGGTCGGTGGCAATGTTGACGCCGGTATATATGGGCGCCAGCTCGTGCTGGGCGGGAGCGACCTCATTGTGCTCCGTTTTGGCAAGGATGCCCAGCTTCCAGAGCTCCTCGTCCAGCTCCTTCATAAAGGCGGCGACTCTCGGCTTGATGGCGCCGAAATAGTGGTCGTCCATCTCCTGACCCTTGGGGGGCATGGTGCCAAAGAGGGTCCTGCCGGTAAATATGAGATCCTTGCGCCTGTTGTAAAGCTCCCTGTCCACAAGGAAATATTCCTGCTCGGGGCCTACAAAGATCTTGACGCATTTGACTTTTTCGTTGCCGAAGAGCCTGAGAATACGCATGGCCTGACGGTTCAGCGCCTCCATGGAGCGCAGCAGGGGAGTTTTCTTGTCCAGAGCCTCTCCCCCAAACGAGCAGAACGCCGTGGGGATGCAAAGGGTGTCCCCTTTGATAAAGGCGTAGGATGTGGGATCCCAGGCGGTGTAGCCCCTGGCCTCAAAGGTGGCACGCAGACCGCCGGAGGGGAAGGAGGAGGCGTCCGGCTCGCCCATTATCAGCTCCTTGCCGGAGAAGTCCATTATTACCCTGCCGTCCGAAGCGGCGGAAATAAAACTGTCGTGCTTTTCGGCGGTGATGCCGGTGAGGGGCTGAAACCAGTGGGAAAAGTGGGTAGCGCCGTTTTCAATGGCCCAATCCTTCATTGCCGAGGCTACGGCGTTGGCCACGGAAAGATCCAGCCTGACCCCCTCGTCAATGGTCTTTTTGAGCTTGAGATATATGTCGTCAGACAACTTGGCCTTCATGACCCTGTCGTCAAACACAAGACTGCCGAAATAGTCCGAGATTTTTACCATGGTTTATCGCTCCTCATAAAAAACAAGGCTGAAGCTTTTGTGGAACAATATCCAAAAACGCTCCGCCTTTTGGATATCAAATTATACCGCCGGCATGCGGGTTTTGTCAATACATCCGGCAATTTTTATTGCCAGGGGCGGGCGCGGCTTAAAGCCTCCGCAACGCTTTTCGGGCGCAAAACCGATTTTTTGAAAATATCTGTTGCATAAGTAACGTGTTCTTGTTATAATTATCCTGTATAAAACTGCGTGCAGTCTGCCTGAATGGGGCAGAAATATTTATGGGAGATGACATTAATGGCAAAGTATCTTATAGTAAACGCCGACGATTTCGGAATGTGCAATTCCGCCAACCAGGCGGTTTTTGAGCTGTTTGAGGCAGGCTGTCTCAAATCTGCCACAGTGATGATGCCCTGCAAGGCGGCAACGGACGCGGTGAATTTTTCCATAGAACATCCGGAGTATCCCATAGGCGTTCACCTGACCCTTACCAGCGAGTGGGGGAGATACCGCTGGAAGCCTTTGACCGACGGCAAGTCTCTCATAGACGGAGAGGGCTTTATGTGGCACGAGAGCGATGACGTTGCAAAGAACGCCAAAACCTCCGAGATCGAAGCTGAGGTTCGCGCCCAGATAGACCTTGCGCACAGCATGGGGATGAAGCCCTCGCACATAGATAACCACATGGGTTCCCTTTACGGCCATGAGACCGGGCGTCTGGGTCTGCTTACCATGACTCTGCGCGTCTGCGGCGAGTACGGCTACGCTTACAGGCTCTTTGATAAGGCGGACCGCAGGATCTGCCCCAGAGGCGTACCGTATTTCATCTACAAGCTGGCCGCGCGCCTCACCGGGCATATGGCGCGTAAATATAATGTAATAGTCCCCGACTACCTTCTCTTCCCGGATTGGAACGACGATATGAGAAAGGACTATGAAACATACAGGGAGACTATTCTCAAGATCTGGACAGACATCCCCGACGGCATCACCGAGACCTTTGTGCATCCCGCTGTGGAGAGCGACGAGTTAAAGTTCATTACCGCAAGATGGCGCGACAGGGTCTGGGAGTATCAGCTGCTCAAGGATCCCGTAGCGCAGCAGTGCCTTAAGGATCACGGCGTGAAGCTTATCAGCTATAGGGATCTTATAGCGATGAAAGGCGCGAAATAGACCGTCTGCTTTTATCTGTTTTTATTTTTATTTGAAACAAGGAAGATCAGAATGAATAGATTTTTGAAAACGGCGCTTTCGATGGTACTGGTTTTTGCCATTGTTTTCTCTGTTCCCGTCCGGTTCAGCGCCGCCGTAACGGAGGAGGAAAACCTGCCTACGGTCTACGTTGTGGGTCAGGGTGTCTGGCTGGAGAACGGTCAAGGCGAGATCATCTACCCGAGCCCCTTCAACGCCGACGCGGAGTATATCTCCAATGCGGCAAAAAGCCTTTCTCCCTCGTTCCTCAAGGGCTACTTGACCGGGGATTACGGAGATTACTGCCGGGAGCTTTGCAAGGCTGTTGATCCCGTCTTTGCTTCGGTCAGGCTGGACAAAAACGGCGAGCGCAAGCCGGGGGAGTCATATTATCCCCGCAGGACGCCGGAGCGGATGCTTTCCAACTTTGAAAACAGCGAATATAAAAAAACAGGCAAGTTCGGGCTCTTTGATTTTCAGTTTGATTACGATTGGAGGATCGACCCTTTCCAGACAGCGGACGAGCTGGAGGAATACATAGACGCCGTTCTTGAGCTCACCGGTGCGGCCAAGGTCAACCTTGTGGGCAGGTGTCTGGGTGTGATTGAGACCATGGCCTACCTGCAAAGGTACGGCACCTCCAAAATAAACAAATACCTTATGTACTGCGGCGTGCTCTGGGGCACGGAGGTGTGCAGCAGCCCCTTTTCCGGCAAGGTGAAGCTCAAGCCCGGCGCCATAGATAATTTCGTTTACGCCGCGCTGGGCGGGGATCTGCTAATGGAGATCGTCAAGGATTCTGTTTCCATCCTAAACCGCACCCGGGGGCTCAAGCTGGCAACGGATTTCATAAACCGGGTTTACGATGACGTCAAAGAGGAGATCACCCCGGAGCTTGTCATGCTGGTCTATGGCACAATGCCCTCGTTCTGGGCCATGCTTTCCGCAGAGGATTACGAAGACGCGAAGCGGCTGATCTTCAGCGGCGGCAGAGAGCAGGAATACGCCGGGCTGATAGAAAAGATCGACAACTACAACGATAAAGTCCGCCTGAAGTCGGCGGAGATCCTTAAAGCCGCGGAGGCGGAGGGGGTCAAAATAGGCAACGTCTGCAAATACGGCAGCCAGATAATTCCCGTAACAGAGGAGCCGGAGGTAAATTCGGATATGTTCGTGTCGCTCTGGTCATCCTCTTTAGGAGCGACGGCGGGGGAGTTCAATAAGCCCCTTGACGAAAGCTATTTAAGCCTTGCCGGGGAAAACGGCACATACAAATACATTTCCGCGGATCATCAGGTGGACGCTTCCACCTGCCTGTTCCCGGAGAGCACCTGGATAATAAAGAACATGGAGCACAGGGATTTCCCCGAGTGCGTGGACAGGGAGATCATCCTGCCGTTCATGCGCTTTAACGGGCAGATGACCGTTTACGACAGGGAGTCGGCGCCCCGGTTCCTTGTTTACGATAAAGCATCTTCATCACTCCGTCCGCTGACTGAGGAGAACAGCAAAACCGAGCAGGTAAACAGCGGCAGTATTTTCGTTCTTTTGAGTCGCCTGATAGTGAACGTGGTGAAGCTGCTTATAAATTCTATAAAAACAACGCAAAACAGGGGGGGAATTTTTAAATGAGAAAAACATTCAAAGCAGCGGTATCAATTATTTTTTCGGCAATTTTTCTGCTTTCGTTAGTCATTCCCGGCTACGCAAAGGAGACAAAAAAGATCATTCCCACGATCCTTGTGGCGGGTCAGGGCTCGCCGCTGACAAATCAAGACGGGGTGGACGTATACCCCCTTGAGTTGAAAAGCTTTGACAAGGATTTCATAACAAACGCTCTGAACAAGCTCAACCCGACGTTCCTCAAGGGCTATGTCACCGGCGACTACAGCGACTACTGCGACGCGATCTGCGAAATCCTGGATCCCGTATTCGCGCCCTTCAGGCTGGACGAAAACGGGGAAGACCCCAACGGCCTGAGCCCGAGGAAAAGCTTCACAGTGAACGCCAAGGAGCAGATGTACCGCTTTAATTACGACTGGCGCATGGATCCCATTGAGACGGCGGACAAGCTCAACGATTATATCGATTTTATCATCGATAAAACAGGCTCAAGCAAGGTGAACATTATCGGCAGATGTCTTGGCGCCAATATCGTCACCTCCTACATCTCCGGGTACGGCGTGGAAAAGCTCAACAAATACCTTATATACTGCGGCGTGCTTTGGGGCACGGAGCTGTGCAGCAGCCTGTTCAAGGGCAGCTTCAACCTCAGCGCGGACGGAGTTGAAAGCTTTGCCCTCAATTCCCTTGAAAACGATTTTGTGATGAATTTGATCAAAGGCTCGGTCTCCCTGCTCAACAAGACGGGCGGCCTGAACCTTGCCGCCGATTTTGTAAACAAGATCTATGACCAGATCAAGGACGATCTTGTTCCCAGACTTGTCCTGCTGATGTTCGGCACAATGCCCTCATACTGGAGCATGGTCGCTCCCTGGGATTATGACGAGGCAAAGGCTTTTGTTTTCTCAGACGGCAGAGAAGTGGAATATGTCGGCCTTATCAGGAAGATCGACAACTACCACGAAAAAATCCAGCTCTGCGTGGAGAACATTCTCAAAGAGGCTGAGTCACAGGGTCTTGTGATCGGCAATATCTGCAAATACGGCAGGGTGCTCATCCCCGTGGTGGAGGACGTTTCCCTCAATGCCGACGAGATGGTTTCCGTCTACGTTTCCTCTCTTGGCGCAACCTCCAACGCTTACGATCAAGCCCTTGACAGCGAGTATATCCAAAACGCCAAAGATAACGGCACATACAAGTACATTTCCCCCGACAAGCAGGTGGACGCCTCCACCTGTATGTTCCCGGAAAACACATGGTTCGTCAAGAATGTGGGTCACAGGAACTTCCCCTCCTGCATAGAGACGGATATTATGATCCCCTTCTTCAGGTATGACGGAGAAATGACGGTGGACAGCGATAAAAACATTCCCCAGTTTATGGTCTGCGATGATGAGGCAAACACAGTCGCTCCCATGACGCAGAAAAACGCAAGGACAGAGGGCGCTGTGGTGAAGACCCTCAGAATGTTGTGGAAGAACATTTACGAAGGAGTAAAGGCGCTGCTCATCAAACTGCACATCATCAAACAGTGACGGCCGGTTTGACCGTATTTTGAAGAATAGAGGAGATTATTATGGGCTTATCAGGTTTGGGCGTGTTCCTTGGCAAGGTCGCCTTCGGGCAGATGAAACACTATACCAAGATACCCGCCAAAACGCAGGAAAAACTGCTTAAAAAAATAATAAGGAAAAACCGCAATACCGAATACGGCAAAAAGTACGGCTTTTCCAAAATAAAGTCGCTTGAGGATTTTCAAAAGAATGTTCCTCTCTCCACGTACAGCGATTATGAGGACTATGTGGACAGAGAGGTGAAAAACGGGGAAAAGAAGCTCCTGACGGCCAACTATGTGGTGCGTTACTGCTCCAGCTCCGGCAGCGTGGGCAAGCCCAAGATTCTGCCCAAAACCGCGCCGGATCTCTGGGTCATGCAGTGTCTGGGCTTTTCCTCCTCGGTGGCCTGCGCCTACAATTATTTCAAGGCTCGGGGCGAGAAGTTCAACGAACAGCGCGGCCCTCTTGTGATGGTTCTCACCGGCCATCCCCTGGAGAACGGCAAGATGTGCAACGGCGCCGGTCAGGTTCCCCTGTCTTATCTTAAGGCGATTACCCCTATGTTCTCCACCACGCCTCTGGATGTGCTCTATCCGGAGCATGAGGAGCTGCTGGATATCTCCTACCTTCAGCTGCGTTTTGCCCTGGAGGACACAAGGGTCAGCTATATAGGCTCTCTTGTGGTGACCCTGCTCACAACCATGTTCGACTACCTTGAGGAAAACTGGGAGCTTCTCTGCAACGATATCGAAAAGGGCACCATGGATCCCGGGGTCAAAATGACGGACGAGATCCGCAAAAAATTCTCCAAAAAATTCAAGCCCAATCCCAAAAGAGCCGCAGAGCTCCGCCGGGAGTTTGAAAAGGGCTTTGACACCCCCATCGCCCCCAGAATTTGGCCCCGCCTTCAGTGGGCTTACGGTATGGTCGGCTCAAACCTTGAAATATATGTGGAGAAGTTAAGGCGCTCCATCGGGGATATCCCCATCCACAATATGGGCTACGCCGCGGCGGAAGGCTTTTTTGCCGTTCCGGTGGAGCTCAACGTGAGCGACAGCGCCCTTGTACCTTATTCGGTGTTCCTTGAGTTCCTGCCCCTTGACGCCCCCGAGGGCGCAACACCCCTGACAATGGACAAGCTTGAAGTGGGCAAGGAGTATGAGCTGATCGTCACCAACCGCTCCGGTCTGTACCGTTACAGGATCGAGGACGTTGTAAAGGTGACCGGTATGTACAACAACACCCCCAGGGTGGAGTTCGTCTACCGCCTGAACCTGGGCATGAACATCGCCAACGAAAAGACCTCCACCCAGATGCTGGATTGGTGCGTAAAGCAGATCTGCGAAAAGAAGGGCGTCACAACGGAAGGGCACAGCTTCTATTCCGACTACAGCACCAACCCTCCACATTACGTTATGCTGGTTGAACCCACAAGCCCCGTGGATGTCTCGGAGAGCAAGGCATATGCCGATATCCTTGACGAGAGCATGAAGGCCTGTAACGAGAAGTATTTCAAATACAGGCGCTGGGGCATGATAGGCGACCCGGAGGTGCTCTTCCTCCAGCCCGGTTCATATAACGCTTACAGGGAAATGCTCTTCAACCGGGGAGTTATCCTCAATCAGGTCAAGCCCGTAACGGTCATAAACACCGATGAGAGGAAGGAGTTCTTCTTCTCCCGTGTTATAAAATAGTATTGTTATTTAAATAACATAGCTTGCGTTTCCACCGCAAAAACAAAGCCCGGGGATTTTTTAAAGGATCCCCGGGCTTTTTGCGCCGGACATAAAAATTGTGCAGTTTATAATTTAAAAATTTTATTCTGACAAGCAAAAATTATTCGCCGCAGGGGCGGATTTTGCCCGCTCAAAGCCTCAGGCAAAAAAACAAAAAATTCCCCCCTACAACATATGGTTGTTTAGGATGAAAAAAAGAGCAGATATAGGAAGGGCAAATGCGAACGCCCGGGGAGGTGTGAGAATATGGAAAAAAGATAAAAAAAGATTGAAAAAAGGTGTTGACAAAGGGAGAGAAAGGTGGTAATATAACAAGGCGCCTTTGA
>CAMOTT010000048.1 GCA_946626015.1 uncultured Clostridia bacterium
TAAAGACCATTGGTGCGGACAGGACGCTGTGATCGGCGGCATCCATTTTGACGGCTACGATGAGCTTTCTCAGGGCGACAGCACAGGCAAATACTTTGTGAAGGGCAATCCGTACAAGGAATATAACACCTACGGCCTTGAGTGGAGCGAGGACGAATATATCTTCTATATCAACGGCGTGGAGACCGGACGCACCAGCAAGGGCGGCGTGTCGGACAACCCCCAGTATCTGCTGCTGAGCGTGGAGATAGCCGGGCACGATGGCATAGCCGACGCAGACCGCCACGGCACCGGCAAAATCACCCATACGCCTAAGAGCAACTGGCCGGTGGAATACCGGGTGGATTACGTGCGGTGTTATCAGTATAAATAAAATCGTCTTAAGGATGGACTTTATGAAACGTATAATGTTTATCTGTCTGGGGAATATCTGCCGGAGCCCCATGGCGGAGATAATATTCAGGGATATGGCGGAAAAAGCCGGCAGAAGCGATGAGTTTGTGATCGCCTCCAGCGCAACCAGCAACGAGAACGTGTGGAACGGTATCGGCGCGGAGGTCTATCCCCCGGCAAAAAAGATCCTCGCAAAGCACGGACTTTCCGTCGGGAACAAGCGCGCCGTTCAGCTCACTGCCGCAGACTACGGGAAATATGATCTGTTTGTCTGCATGGACAAAAACAACGTCCGCAACGCAAGCCGTATCCTCGGCGGAGATAAGGACGGCAAGATCTGTATGCTGATGGATTTTACAAACAGACCCGGAGACGTATCGGATCCGTGGTACACCGGCGACTTTGAAACGGCTTATAATGATATTTACGAGGGCTGCAAGGGATTGCTTGAGCAAGAAACAAGGCTTTGATAACGCCACATCTTTTATTGATAACACTTATATTTTTGCGGCGTTGGTAATTGCGGAACCTCAAAGTTTACTTAATGTATTACTGATCGCATAGTTTTTCCGGTACTGTAAAAAGTCAATACAAGAAACGGCAAGAAATTGGATCGTTATCCAAAATCTTGCCGTTTTTCAATATTCAAGTAAAAATTATATCGGCGCTTTGCTGAAAACAATATTCCCGCTTTTTGCAGGCTTGTTAATGTTTGATGTCCACCTTGACGGGGAATTCTGCGACCTCATCGCCCATGGACATGGCCATAAACTGAGCTATCTGTTTGTTCATGGCTTTCTTTCCGTTTGTGACGAGCTTATCTGTCCCGTAAACCAAAAGCGGAACATCTACGGCAGAGTGGCCTGTCTGCGTAAAAACATACTCGCCGTTTTTGTCTTCTTTTATTTTGCCGGTCTCATGGTCGGCAGTGACTATAAGCAGAGTTTCGCCGTCCGCCTTTGCGTAATCGAGGGCCTCTTTGACCGCATCGTCAAAAGCTTCAAGGGACTCGGTCATCGACTCGCTGTCATTGCTGTGTGAGAATTTGTCGATATGCGCGCCTTCAATCATAAGGAAGAAGCCTTCCTCTGTGTCGTCCAGCATATCTATCGCCTTATCGGTAAGCTCCGCAAGGGTGGGCATATTGGGAGATATGCTTTCCTCGGTTTTCCAGATATAGTCGGAAAACTGACCGAAGCTCTTGGTTCCGCTTCTGAGAGCGTTGAGCTGAGCCTTATTCTTGATAACGGTGTAGCCGTTTTCCTCTACGAGATCGAGATCTGTCGCTTCGCTCCTGTATGACCAGATCAGGTCAATGTTGCTGACCGCCTGCTGCGCTGCGATATCCTCAGCGTTGTTTCTGTGGTCGGTGTGGGCGGAAAAGCACGCCGGTGTTGCGCCCGTATTCTTGTCGGAGGTAACGATACCGGTGAGCTTCCCAAGGCTCTGCGCAAGCTCCGTAATGTTCATGGGGCGCTTGGTGACCTGGTAAACATCCTCGGGATAAACTCCCACGCCGTTGATGACCGTGCGTACACCGCAGGCAAGAGCCGTTGCTCCGGCGGCGCTGTCAGTGTGCCATACCACTGAATGGGTGGCTGATTTGCCGTGAATGGGCATTGTATCCATAGCCAATGATATACCTCTCTCCCGCTTGGCTTTAAGCAAATGATTTTCGCCCATTCCGTCGCCGATCATAATGATGATGTTTTTAAACTCCTTCTGATGATCTATGGGCGGCATTATACCGCTCATCAGGGTGAAAACAGCCGCTAAAACAGCCACGAACATTTTTGTAAAGGGTATTTTTGCAAAGAATTTGCGTAACGATGGTGACATGACACGCTCTCCTTTTGTTTTTTGAAAATTATACCATGTCGGCAAAGCTCCGTCAACCAAAAACATCCATATTTTCCTATTATTTGAAGGCGATATAGGAATACATCTGCCCCATCTCATTCATTTTCGGATAACAATTATCCAGAGCATATGAGCTGTTGCTGGATACGGCAAAGCCGTTGGCGGTCAATCTTATGCCCATCATGCCGTAATTCTGCACCGCCACAGCAAAATGTGAGGCAGAGGTGCCAACGGCGGAATTGTAATTGCCGGCCGGGAACTCATAGGCAAAAGCAATAACGAAGCTCGGGGAAAAATTAAGATTTATTGATTTTTCCGTAGCCCCGTTTCCAAAATACTGACCCACTGTAAAAGGCGTGTTCCACTTTTCTCTCTCACTCTGGACGATGTGTATCTCCTCGTTTCCGATATGTGAGCCGCAGAGAAGCTCCCTGTTGATAAACGAAGCAAAGCTCACATTGCTGCTTGCGGCAGGGCAAAAATCGGCCTTGACGTTTACCTTTGCATTGAGAACAAAGGCGTCCGTATCCCTGTCCGCCTTTATATCGTCGCAGCCCGAATCCACTATATTCATATTGCTGCCAAAGGTAAGACAGTCAAGGGTGGTCGTAAATATCTCAAAGCACTTGTCGCCCCCGTAGGAAAACGGCACGTGAATGGCAAGCCGCAGGTTGATGTTTGCCTCCCTGCAATATTCGTTCCTTATTTGATTTCCCTGTCCGTCCTCCGAAAAGCTGTCAACTATCTCAAGTTTTTCAATGCCCACAGCAACTATCGCCCGCCTTAGAGGCACCGCTTTTTTGACTGCCGGGAACTCCGTCATAAATTTGATCTCGCTTAAAGGCTCCTGCTGGTTGAGCCAATCCACTATTGCTCCCGGCAATGCGCTTATTTCACTCATTTAAGATTCCTCCACTATTTCCCTGATTATTGCCCAAACGTAATATTTCTCGTTCCCCTTATAGACGACCTCCGCCCTGTCTATTTTATACTTTGTGCCGTTGCAGGCCAGATACACGCCGCTGTCGATCTCCGTCAGGTCGTGATCCGGAGGGCCGATATAGAGATAATGTCCCTGGTTGTTGAAACCTATCTGGGTATTTACGCCGTCAAGGTACATTTTATTTTTATAACGCAGGGGCTGGATAAAGGCGTAAAGTTCGCCTATAAGGACATCCTGCCGATCAAAAAGGCAGGCTTTTCTCCCATATTTGTTGAGTATAGGCAATATATTCATATACCCACCTGCTTAAACAAGAATTCATCATCCCGGAGCAACGGCAACGCAGACTTAAGCGCCTCGTCTCTGACCTGTGAGGCCAGCTCAAGAGCCGCTCCGGCGCTTTTGCTCACCGTAACATCACCGGCTTTAAAGGAGACCAGGCTGTCCTCTCCCGAAAGCTTTTTGACCGTTATCCTGTAATATGCCATTGCCGCGGCAGCGTTGATCAACCTGAGATCATCCTCGTCCGCGCCGTCCTTGAGCCTTACGGCCAGCTCATCTCCGCAGGCCTTGCAGGTCGTCAGAGCCTGAGCCGTTTCGCTGTCCTCAACAGCGATATACTGCTTAAGCGCGTTCAATACAGACCATTGATTCATATAAGCGGCGCGCCTCCACGACAAAACGCCCGAGACGCGCCTTCCCCCTTTCTTGCAAGCTGAAAATAAGACGTCAGACCGAAAGGATCCTTGATGCGTCAGTAAATATCTTTGCAAAACCCGCGATGGAAGTTATCGCGGCTCTCTCCAACTGACGGTCAATGAGCTTATCATACTCAACCATAACGTCACCTGCTTTCACCATTTCAAGGGCGCAGTTCTTATCAAGGCCGATGATCTTGTCAGCCGTGACGTCTGAGGACTTGATGAAATCCGCTCCAAGAGGAGTTATCATCTTGCCAGTACCCTGGAAATTCATGCCGGCCAAAGCGTCCTTGAACTCGCTGATCTTGAGGATCGACGCCATTACGGAGGGCGTAGTGACGATAGTATTCAGCTCGTAAGGGGCAAACTGATTCCAGAAATCGATAAGATCGGCGTATGTGACAGTGCCGGAGACGGCAACAGAGGTGGATGAGGCGGCGTTATTGTTGCCGTCACCGTTTTCAAGGACGTTTATCGCATCCTTAAGCTGTGAGCGCGCTATATAGGCGCCGATCTGCTTAAGGGTGACGGTGAACAGATCAAGGCGCTGGAAGCGGATAGCCTCATAGGAAGCCACGAGCATACGTCCCCTCTTCTGGAGCTTTACAAGGTTTTCCTTGGTGTGTACCACGGTTTCGGGTATCACTGTGCCTTCAAGTATATCCTTAAGCTCCTTTTCATCCTCTGTAGGGGTGGAGGTGATGGAACGGTAATCCATACCGTCGATCACTGTTGTGGAGGCAACTATTCTCGGAAGGATATCAGCATCTTCCATGCCCTGTCTGACAGCGCGTGAAACATACTCGGGGAACAGAGTTGCCGAATCCGTTGTCTTGAAGAATTTTTCAACCATATCGCTGCCTGAGCCGCTTACATGGATATCAAATCTCTTGAGCTGGCGCTGATAGGCGTCAAGCCCCTCAAGAGCCGTGCCCTTATAGTTTTCGGAGGGGTCAAGGCTCTCCAGCGCGGAGGTAAAGGATCTGCCGGTGGAATACATACCCTTTTCAAGTTTTATGTTGTCAAAATTTGCCATTGTATTACTCCTTTCTCATCAATAGATAAAAGTTACGGTTTGAGCGGTGGTGTCAACGTTGACCGCAAGCGCCTTTTTGCCGCCGGAGGCAGGGATCTTTACTCCGCCCTCGCCGTCCGCCGCAAGGGAAACGTAGCCCGCCGAAGGAGCTGTACTGCCGGAATAAGGCAGGGTCACAGCGCCGCTCATCTGAACAGCCACAAGGCCGTTTCTTGCCTGCACCGCAACGCCGATAAATTCATCGCCGTCGGAACAGGTGCTTACCGTGTCGTTTGCCGAGAGCTTGACGGGGGTGTTCTCCGCCACGGTCCCGCTGATCTTGAAAGTAAGCAGTTTGTCGTTAAAACCTTTGTATGAAATTGACATTTTCCATCTCTCCTCTTTTAAATTTTAAACTCATCGTTGTCTGATTTTTCCGTTTTGGCACAAAGCTGCGCTTTGATGGGGAGCTTTTTTGAAACCGCATTTTCAAACGCGGTTCTTATCTCCTCGATACGTTTTGTGGAAAGAGAGCTTACGAGCTCCTCAATACAATCCGCGCCAATGGATGGCAGCGCAAGCATCCCGAGCCTTACCGTTTCGTTTTCAAGGGATCTGCGGTAGTTTATGCCGTCCTGCGCCCTGGGTTCAAGCGCGGCTATATGCTCCAGCATGGCGGACAGATCTTTGCGGCTCACCGAAACCGTTTCTCCCTTATCGCTGCTTTTGAGAACTTTTTCAAGGGCGCCATAGGACTTCGTTACTCCTGCCGCCCTTTGCGCCGGTACGGCAACAAAGGACCATTCATAAGCATCCGTGGGTTCGCAGAGAACGGAATGGCAGACACTGCCGCCGTACTTTCTGCCCTTGATATGTTCGCAGCCCTCGCTGCGGCGATCCGCGCCGCAGACGGAACACCTGACCTTTGCCACTGAGCAGCTGACGCTTGCCTCTTTCTTGATCCCGCCGTCGATCTCCGCTATCAGGTCTGCATTTTTTTCGGTTCTGAGCATATACGCCTTTGCGTGCAGGCTCACATACTGCTCTCCCAGGCTGTTCTTCTTTACGGGATCCCGTCTGACCTCGGTGTAATAGATCCTTGAGGTTTGTCCGTCGCTGCGCATACTGTGGTCAAAAATACCAGTCCTGCCCAGAAACAGCTTTGAGAGTTCCTGCAGGGCGTCCGTATCAAACCGTTCCAGATCCCTGTCTATCTCGTTGTCGCAGAGAAGTATTCCGAAGGTATAAACCTGATCGGCGGAGAGTTCTTTCCTCGAATAACCGTTGATGAGAGCCATATCCTCCGCGCTTGCCGCAACGGGCTCCACATCGCCCCGGTAGTCTTTGTTTATCAAGCTTTCACGTTCCTTTCCTCAGCTTTTTGGTTTTCCAGAGCTTCGGCCTGCGCATTGTAAAGCCTTGCTCTGCCAAGCTCCACCTGATCCTGTAGAGTGATATCGTTCCACCGCACTTCAAGCTCTCCGCCAAAGCCGTGGGAACGCAGGAACATATTTCCTATCCTCAATATTACAGGCGAAAGGATCCCCCTGTAATATTCCAGCTCACTGGTCAGGACGTCTGCCTGCTGGGATGACATCCTTTCGGTGGAGCTCCATTGAAGCCCCAGCATAAACGGAGGCAAGCCCGTCTTTGCAACGATCTGTTCCATCAACTGGCGAACCGGCACTTCGCTGTCAAGGATCTGATTATCCGCCCCGATGACCTTGATGCTCACGTCTCCAACTGTCACAAAATCCCTGACTCCGGCTCCAGGGCGCATGGCTTCTCCCCACTCCCCGGCCACCTGCATAGCTCTTTCCTTTGCGTATGCTCTGTCAACAGAATCGTTCTGGGGCTTATATGTAACCGCGAACCTGACGTTTCCCACGCGCTCCCAGTTAAGACCCACGGTGTTGATTATTTTCATCAGCACCGAGCTGACAAAAGGCAGCCCCTTGAGCAGAGAATTGCCCTTTACGCTCCCGGGATCGGGGTTCAGCACGGAAAGCAGGATAAGATCCGGGTACTGCACGCGGCTCGATCCTCCCGGACCGGACAAATAAATATCCGTGCCAAATCCGTCCTCGCTCCGTTTAAGCTCCACGTTTTCAAGTGGCGCATTGTAAAGAGCCGTCAGCCTGCCGGAGGGATCGGTTATCATCTCCCCGATGGAAGTGCCACAGGTCAGGAGCTGCTCAAAATATGAGGCAATAAAGCTGCTGACACCGTATCTGCCGCCGTTTACCGGGACAGTGTTCAGAAACCTGTCCACAGTGCTTTGAAGCCCCTGTTCTGAGCATACCAGCTCAAAACTCCCGATAAGGCGCACCAGCTTGAATATTGCCGCGTCGATCACAGGCACCGCCTCTCGCAGGGCATAATACAGCTTTGTCTGAGTATCGGAAAGCGGCACATAGCCGTCCAGTATGCCAAAGGGATTTGAAGTGTTCCTGACAGTCTGCGGAAGGCTTACGCTCAGATCATCCGGGCGTTTTTTCTTTCTTATAGGCATTTTTTACCTCCTTTCATTTAATAAATGTACAGCTATCGTTTTAAGTCTGTTTTTTGTTACTTGCACGGGCGTTCCACCAGTACCGAAAAAAATCCGCTGTCCTGTTCCGACAAAACCGTCGTCACGAAATACCTTACGTCGTCCATTGCGTGGTCGTGCTCTTTCCGCGGCTTGTCCTTTGCGGAGGTGTTGTCCCAGGAATAAAGGCCGAATTCCCTTATACAGTCCCTGCAGGAGGGGCTGAACATAATCTTTTTGTCTTTAAGGGCATCGGAGACCTTTCTTATTCCGTCCACAACGTCGTTCTTTGCCGGGATGACGCTGAATTTGCCGTGGCGGCGGATACATTCGATAAAACTCGCCGCGGAAGGGTCAACTATCACCGCCCGGACTTTTACTCCGTCCACAAGCTCCTCAAGCGCGGAATAATGCTCCTCGTCTGTCCTCTGCTCACCCATGGCCCGGGAATCAAAATAGTATTCCCTCAGCCTGTACCAGCGTTCATCTGCCTTTCCCCACAGCCCGAAAGATGACGGATTAACAGTGCCGTAGTCGCAGGAAACATAGTATTCACTGAAAACTGTGCTCTCCGGCTCCCTGACGTGCACCTCGCTGTTGAACATGGGGTACACCGCGCCGTGAACCGCCACCCATTTCCCCTCAACAAATCTTTCATAAAACGCGCCGCTGTATAAGCTTTTATAGCGCGCAATGATTTTCGGGGTCAGGGATGGGTTGTCCTCCATAAGAAAATGAAGATAAAGGCAGTTTTTGCTCTCCGCCTTTTTTATCCACTCCTCGTAGAACCAGTGTAGCGGATTTTCGGGGTTGCAGTTGAACCAGAGCTTGGAGCCCTCCACGGAGCACCTTGCAATGGCCTGTTCGACAAAGGAACGGGGCATTAGCGCCACCTCGTCCAGCAATACTCCGCCGAGAGTCATACCCTGAATAAGGGACGCGGAGCTTTCGTCCCTGCCGCCGAACAGATAAAATCTGTTTTTCCTGCCGTCTCTGCTTATATCGATATAGTTTTGGGACAGCTTTTCCGTGCACACAAAGCCCAGCTCCGTGAGCAGCGGAACAAGCGGCCGGATAACGTTCCTGCGCAGAGAGGCAATGGTTTTGCCGCACACAGCGAATGATATATCATTAAAGGCATAGAATGCCCATGCAACAAATGAAACCGACATACATACGGTCTTGCCCGACCGTACCGCGCCGTCACAAATTATCGCGTCATAGCACTTATATTTGCTTGACGCGCACCACCAGCTCAGCACCGTGAGCTGTTTTTTTGAAAACTCTTTGAATTCATTTACTTTTTTACCGATCTGTGCTCATCTCCTCACCTGAGAGCCCGGGCGCTGTGTTCAAGGGCGTCATAAAAAGGCGCTGCGCTTGATGAGGTCAGGTCGCCGTTCATCTCTTCCAGATGCTCAAGCGCCTTGAGCCTGTCAAAAAATTTTATCTCGATACCGCCCCCCTTGGGTCGTTTTATATCCGAAACATTGAACAGATCCAGCTTTTCAAGGCTCTCCCCATCCGGCATTTCGTCGGCGTACATCAGCCTGACCGCGTCCGCGACTGAACCGAAGGCCAACCGCCTGTATCCGGCGCAGATCTCCTCCGCGCTCACAGGACAGCTCATCTTTTTTATCTCGCTGCGCACATCCTCACGCAGGAGCAGTCTCAGCGCCGCAAGCCCCGGCAGCTTTTTATACCCGGCATTTATAGCCGCCTCTCTGCCGTTCCTGTACTTTTCGTAATACATACAAAATTGTTTTTCTTTGTTTGTCAGCTTCTTTTTAGCCGTAAAATCAAACCTCCTTTCACTTATAGCGCCAAAAAGCCCGTTTGTTGCGCGGTTTTATGCAACAAACGGGCTTTTTCGGAAAAATTTTTAATATTCAGTTTATCGCGGGGTCAAATCCGCCTTAAACGCCGTATTTTGCGGCAAAGGCATTTGCGGCGTCAGGCCTTTTTCCTCTTTACAATAAGCAGTATGACCGTCGCGGTCAGCGCCAGAATAACGGCTCCCAGACAGCAGACCACTACAACGACTTTTGTGTTGCTGAAAAATCCGGATCCCTCTTCCTGCGCGTCGCTTTGTTCATCGGTTCCCGCAAAGACGGTTTCCGCATCAGTCGTGACCGCCGCAGTATGTTCCTCCGTGGTGGTTTCCTGCGTTTGGGCAACGGTAGTCGACGGAATCGTGACGGCGGTTGTGGAGGTCGTCTCATCGATCGAGCCGGTGTAATCTATGCACGTCCAGCCGGATCTGCCGTTGTAGGTCGTAAAGCCCCAGTGAAGGCCGCCGTACTCGTATGTATATTTGTAGGATATTTTCGCGTCTTTCGGAATAACGGTATATTTTTTGAACGTTTTTGCCGGACCCTGACGAAGAACTATGCCGGAATTTGAGGTCACTACGCAGTTCACCTCTTTTTCAAGCGCCTTTCCGGTCTCTTTGCTGACGGTCTTTTTATCGTCCACAAATCTTTTTTCAAGCTCGGACTCCCGGACAGACACAATGCCTCTGCCCTTCGACTCGAATCTTTCATCAACTATAACAAGCGTATATTCTTGAGAGTCGTCGATAAAATCGTACACCTGAAGCCGGATGCCAGGTTCGATATGCTTGTGAATTTTTACTTCTTCGTCATTATCATTGTAGTAGAAATCGTCAAAGTCAAAGCCGTTGACGCCGCATACCACATACCAATCGTCAAAAATCGGTCCGCCCATATCGGCATAAACGGGCAGATACATAACGGCAGCCAAAAGCAACGCGATCAGAACAGAAATTATTTTTTTCATAAAGCACCTATCCAATCCTATTCAATATTTTCAGAATTCCCGTACCTATCAGTAACGAGCATACATTCAGCAGGAGCGAGAAAACGAAAGGGTTCATTTTCAGACTCAAGGTTTTTTTATATATCCATCCCTCAAGGATCACTATTATGATCTCCAGCGGAATGAGAAAGCAGTAATATAAAGACGGCGACAAAAGAAACGAAACGGCCACAAGGATACCGTTGAGCAGGGGGTTGGTTATCAGGTTCGTCAGCAAAACGATGACCTGACCCCGGCAGGATCTGACGCCCGCGCCCAGAGCGGCCGCCGCCTCAACGGCCACCGTAAGCAGCAGGCAGATCAACAGATCATATAAAACTCTGTTAAGTATCATTTTTTATCTCGCGGACAACAAGGGCGATCGTAACTCCGATCAGCACCGCGAAAACCGCGGCAAGAACAAGGAATTCCGCCCTCACACTGTGAAGCATGGCAAAACTAACGGTTTCAATCCTGCCGTTCATCGTCGTCACCCTTTCTGATGGAAATAAACAAACACGCAAAGCAAATCGCCGTCGCGGCGGAAAGCATTATTGAATTAAGCGCAAAATCCTGTAACTTGACAAAAAAGACCGGAGCGGTGCCAAGGAAAAGTCCTATTGTCGTCAGGCCAAAAGCCAGCCCCGGAGATTCAGGCAGCACGGACACAAGTAAAGCAAGGGTGATCGACATTGTCATACTGAAGAAAAGAACGCCGATCAGGGATATATACATATTTTTATCCCCGAAAAGGAGCAGCGGCAGCGCCAGCAGAACGCTTGATAACGCCACC
>CAMOTT010000049.1 GCA_946626015.1 uncultured Clostridia bacterium
ATTCCGCCATTCCGGAGAACGGTTACTATTACAGGCAGGCGGCAAGATACAGCGGGTATTACCCGGAGATACCCTTCCCCTCGGGGTGGAAGGCGAACATAAACGGTGTGGATCTCAACCTGAACTATCCGGCAAGCTGGAATTTGGCGCGGGAGATAAAATCCGGCCTTGGCTACACTATGCCCGGCCCAAGGGATTATGTGGGGGTTGCTCCCCTTTCACAGCCGGAAAGCTACGCCATGTACAGGCTCACAATAAACAACGATTTTCTGCTGACGCTTTCATATCACACTCAGGGAGAGGTGATATACTGGAAATATAAAGACTACCTGCCGAAAAATTCCCTTGAAACAGGCCGTATAATGAGCCGGGTCAGCGGCTATCCCCTTGAGGATACTCCTGAGCAGTCCGGAAACGCCGGGTATAAGGACTGGTTCATAAAAACTTATAACAGGCCGGGCTACACCATTGAAGCCGGAAGAGGCCGCAACCCTCTGCCCATAGGGCAATTCGATGATATTTACAGGGATAATACGGGAATACTTATAACGGGAATGAAGTCGGTGCAGCCGTAAAACTCTTAATTTGCTAAAGGTGAAATATGTATAAAGTTACAAAAATTTAATATATTTTTTGATAATAATAGATGACAATACGACAGCTGTGTGTTATAATTACAGTTAGTACAGCGTAAAGTAATGTTATGCTTTTCTGGAGGAAAAAGGACTGTATGGTTGAACAGATCATTGACATAGACCGCATGGAACAGGCGGTGGGCCTTTTTGGCAGCTTTGATGAAAACATCAGGATGCTGGAGCAGGAATACTCGGTAAATGTTATAAACAGGGGCGCCCAGTTAAAGATAACCGGCGAGCCTGAGAATGTGGGCAAGGCGGTTCGCGCGGTAAACGGGCTGCTGACCATGATAAACAAGGGCGAGACCCTTAACGAGCAGAACGTGCGTTACCTTATTTCCCTTGTCAACGAGGATAATGAGGACAAGCTTACCGCCATGACAGCGGACTGTATATGCATCACATCAAAGGGCAAACCTCTCAAGCCCAAGACCCTCGGGCAAAAGAAATATGTCGAGGCCATCAAAAACAACACCGTTACTCTGGGAATAGGCCCTGCCGGTACAGGCAAGACCTACCTTGCCGTTGCCCTTGCGGTCACCGCCTTCCGGGCCAAGGAGGTAAACAGGATCATCCTTACAAGGCCTGCTGTGGAGGCAGGAGAAAAGCTGGGCTTTTTGCCGGGCGATCTTCAGCACAAGGTCGACCCTTATCTCAGACCGCTGTACGACGCCCTGTTCGATATGCTCGGGGCTGAGAATTTTCAAAAACATCTTGAAAGGGGCAATATCGAGGTCGCGCCCCTTGCGTATATGCGCGGCAGGACTCTTGACGACAGCTTTATAATCCTTGACGAGGCGCAGAACACTACCCCGGAGCAGATGAAAATGTTCCTGACCCGTTTGGGCTTCAATTCAAAAATGGTGGTCACAGGCGACGTTACTCAGATAGATCTGCCGGACGGCAAGCGTTCAGGCCTTGTTGAGGCGGTCAAGGTGTTGAAAAACGTCGATGATATTGCCACAGTTCGATTTACGGAAAAAGACGTTGTGCGGCATAAGCTCGTGCAGGAGATCATAAAGGCTTACGAGAAAAATGAGGAGGCGAAAAAGAGCCATGCCAGATAAGGTCAAGGTCATCATTACCGATGATCAGAAAGAGGTAAAATGCCCAACCGGGCTCAGGATGCTTATCAGAAGATGCTGCAATTCTGTGCTCACACTGGAAAAATTTGAAGGCTCTGTTGAGATAAGTGTAAGATTGGTGGACGATAATGAGATCCACGCGCTTAACCTTAAATATCGCAATATAGATTCGGAAACAGACGTGCTCTCTTTCCCCTTAGGCGAGGACGGGGTCTACGACATCAACCCGGATACCGGCGCAAAATTGCTGGGCGATATAGTTATCTCCCTGCCCCGCGCGGTTGCGCAGGCGGAGCTTTACGGGCATTCCCTCAAGCGCGAGGTGGGGTTCCTGACAGTCCACTCCATGCTTCACCTTTTGGGTTATGACCATGCCAACGGCGGGCTTGAGAGCGTGCGTATGCGCGAGAAGGAGGAGCTGGTATTGGAACAGCTCGGCTTGAGAAGGAACGGCGGATACGCGGATATGTAAACTGCGGTAAAGTGTTATGTCTTTTGCGGTTTCGCTATCTTGACAGGGGGGAGATTGCTATGAAATCCAAACGCTTGGGCGCAATACTTATTTGCTTTGTGTTTTTGTTCTGCTCTGCCTGTACGGGTGAGTCCGAGCTTGCGATAGCGTTAGCGGACAAGTCAACTGCAACGGCAACGGAACAGGCGAAGACAACGGAGGCGGAGACCACTGCGGGGCCGGTTTCGGTTCAGGAGCTTTATGACGAGTTCCTTTCCAAACAGTTCCGTGACTATGTGGGGATCGACGATCCAAACGATCCCGGTTTGCGCAATCCGCCCCATTTCAATCTTGCCGGTCAGCGCTACGCATTTTATGACGTGGACAACAACGGTCAGCAGGAGCTGCTTTGGTTTGTCCGCTCCGGGGACGATTCCGCGGATCTGGTTTACGGAGTGTACACCGTCCGCAACAGCACCGTTGTAGAGATACCCATACATAACTATATGTTTAACGGCGTCCCGTCTCATCCTGTTCTGATGAACAACGGAGTGATGAGGGCGACCATCGGCTCAGGCCACGTGCCCGGTTACGCTTACCTGCGCCTTATCAACGGCGCGTATGAGCAGACGGATCTGTTCATGCCGCCCTACAAGACCTCAAGCTATGAGCAGACAGGCTACGAGCACACCCATTATGATGATGAGGTCTATACCAAAGGCTGGAATGACAACGGAGTAAAAAAAGAAACAGTTACCGCGCAGGAGTTTGAAGCCAGGATCGCAAGGCTCAACGGGAACGCCGAGCCCATAAAGCCGGAGATAAAATCCATGCTGGAGTTCGGTCAGGCTCGCAAATATCCCATTAAATGGCTTGGGGATCCCACCGATAAAACAGTATCTTTTACGACCCCGAAGGCTGCGCCTCTGCCGCAAACCGAGGGTCTGCGTAAAAAATATGAAGGAAAAGTCAAAAGTGAGTCTTTATATTATCGTTGGCAGGTGGAAGACGCCCAAAAACCGAACAAGCCTTATGACAGTAAAGTACCGGCCAAGCAATACTATGCTTTTTATGATCTGGACGGCAACGGCGATGCCGAGTTGTTCTTCGGCAGCCTTAACAAAAACGGCAAGATCATAATATCCAAGTGGTACAATGAGGAAATCGAGTGCAAAATGGAAAAATTTGCCTCGGCAGCGCCCGGCGACTCCTATGTGCTTTCCAATGGCAGAGTGGTTTTTGAGTACCTCATAACGGAGGGAAAGGTTCCCGGCCGGGTCTTGGTGTACCGCGGAATAGAGAAAAATCAATCCGCTGAGAATGGACGCATCTTCCAGAAGGTCGCCCTTTGGAGCTACGGTGATGAGGCCGCGTTCTATAATTATTTCAAGCCCTCCGGCAGGCTGCCTGTTTCCCTGACGCAGGAGGCATATCAGCGCCAGCGCGCCGAACTTGAAAAGGATTCCCAGGTGGTAAGGCTTGACTGGAAGGCGCTGGAAAATTACTGACAAATATGATTTTAACGCAAAAATAAGCCCTCCGGCTTTATGGAGGGCTTAATTCTTTATGCTCATATCACTTTTTAAGTTTAAAGTCCTTTTCGTATGCGCTTGAGACCGCTTTGTCTATTGCCGTGTCAAAGCCGTATTCTCTAAGAGCCGTAACCCCCTCTATGGTGGTGCCGCCGGGGGAGCATACCCGGTCAACCAGCTCATAGGGATGCTCGCCGCTTTCTTCGATCATACGGGCGCTGCCGATGACGGATTGGATGACTATCTCAAGAGCCTGCTTTTTGTTCAGGCCGATCTTAACTCCGCTGCGGGCAAGCTCGTCAATAAACATATAGACAAAGGCCGGGGAACAGCCGGAGATCACGCCGAAGGCCGGAAAATAGTTCTCGCTGAGCTTGATAGCCCTGCCGAAGGAGGAACAAAGAGCCTGAACGTAAGCCTCCTGCGCCTCTGTCACTCTTTCGCCGGGGCAGTAGGCGGACATTGCCTCCCCAACGGTGGCGTTGATGTTGGGCATCACCCGGACGATAGCCGCATCAAAGCCAAGAAGCGACCGGATGTAGTTGATATCCGTCCCGGCGAGGATGGATATGATAAGGGGATCCTTTTGCTTGAGTTCAGAACCGATCCCGGCAAGAAGCGGCTTTAAGTTGAAAGGCTTTACAGCAAGCAGAACAGCGTCCGAACAAGCGATGAGCTCCTGAACAGAGGCGCAAGCCCCCACTCCGCAGCTGCGCGCGCAGGCCTCGGTTTTTGCGCTGTCGATGTCATAAACACTTATATCCTCAGGCGCCGCAGTCCCGGAGGACAAGGCTCCTTTTATGATGGCGTTGGCCATATTGCCGGCGCCGATAAATCCCAGCTTCATAACAGACCTCCGTAGATTTTTATTCTTCGCCCTGAGCGATAAGCTCCATTATATCCTCAGGGGTAAATATGAATTTCCGGTTGCAGAAATGGCAGGATATCTCTGTCTTTTCGTCCTGCGCCATCTTTTCAAGCTCCGCCTTGCCTGTGGATATCAGGGCGGCGGCAACTCTATCACGGGAACAGTTGCATTTATAGACGGGTTCGGCGGTGTCAAGCACCTCCAGCTCAAACTCGCTGAGCACTTTTTTGCACATCTCTTCGGGAGTCATACCCTCTGAGAGCATTTGAGTGACCGGGGGGATATCCTGTATACAGCGTTCCACCTTTTCGATGGTGTCCTCCATAGCTGTTGGCAGGAGCTGTATAATGAAGCCCCCGGCGACCTTGATGGTAAGGTTTGGGTTGACGAGCACGCCCAGCGCGCATACGGAAGGAGTCTGCTCGCTGGTGGCAAAGTATTGGGTGATATCCTCGGCAATTTCGCCCGAAACAAGCTCGATCTGACCGATATAAGGCTCCTTAAGCCCCAGATCCTTCATAACCGTGAGGGTGCCGTTCCTGCCAACTGCGCCGGCAACGTCCAGCTTGCCCTTTTTGTTGAGCGGGATCTCCACCACCGGGTTCGCCACATAGCCGCGCACGTTGCCGGAACTGTCTGAAACAGCGATCAACGAGCCTGCGGGGCCGTCCGCAGAAACGCGGAGGGTGATGGAGTCATCGCTGCCCTTGAGAACGTTGCCCATAAGGGAGGCGGCTGTCAACAGCCTGCCCAGAGCGGCGGAAACAACAGCGGAGGTGAGGTGTATTTTTTGCGCCTCGTTTACAATGTCGGTAGTGTCGGCGGCGATCATAGTCAACGTGCCGTCCGTAGAAATGCATCTTACAAGCTTGCCCAATTTATCATATCCTTTGGTTATTATCTTCTTTTTGCCGTTATAACGGCTCTTTCGGTTTTGTCCCTGACCGGGTCGCAGGAGAGGTCGTCAAACACGTTGAGCACGTCAAAGCAGGCGTCGTCGAGCCAGCGTGTGATCTCATCAAGCCCGTATGCCCGCTCACAAAAGCTCTCGGAGCTTCTGCGGTAAACTCCGCCCTCGTTCACAAAAAAGTCAAGGTCGATGTCCACGGTTACGCCGTCCTCGCGCAGGCTGTTCTGCCACACGCAGTAAAGGTCGTCCATATCGTAGACAAAAATATTGTTGCCAAGCACATATTTGTGCTTATATATGGTGTTCATATCAAAAACAAAAATACCCCCGGGCTCAACAAAACAGGAAAGGCGCTTAAAAAACGCCCTGATCTGCTCCGGCCGGTAAAGGTGGTTTAAGCTGTCCAGGGAGCAGACGGCGCACTCAGCCGTGCCGTAAAGATCCAGCTCCTCCAGCCGCTGACAGACAAGCAGGGGGGGAGCCATGCCTTTTTTGTAAAATTTTTCTCTCGCAAGGCAGAGCATACCCTCGCTGGCGTCAACTCCGATGACCTCAAAGCCCCTCCCGGCGAATTCTACGCTCATGCTGCCGGTGCCGCAGGCGAGGTCGATAAGATCTCCGCCGGTTATGCCGCAGTCGGATAAGAGCTTGCAGATATGATCCGCTCTTTCACTGTAATTAACATTGAAAGTCAGGCGGTCATAATAGTTTGAAAATTCACCGTAGCCGCCCATGGTATCAGTCCTTTTTGATGCGGTCGAATATTATGTTGTAACCGTTGCAGCCATAAACAAGGGAACGGTTGACACGGCTTATTGTGGCGGTGCTGGCGCCGGTTTTGCTCACAATGTCGCTGTAAACGCATTTTTCGGTGAGCATCTTTGCCACAACGATCCGCTGGGAAAGAGCCTTAAGCTCCTGTATGGTGCAAAGATCCTCAAAAAAGGCGTCGCATTCCTCGCGTGTCTCGATGGCCATAATGGCGTCATACAAAAAATCAAGATTTTCCCTGTTGATATTGTCGTTCATATCATTCGATCCCCTTGCGAAAAAATTCACTTTATTTTAACACATTAAAGTTTAAAAGTAAAGCTCAATTTTTTATTTGCCTGATTAGGGCGCAGGATAAGGGTATAATTTCCGTTACGGCTGAGGAATTATACTAATCTGATTAGTATTAAAAGAAAAACGCCTTTGACATCGCTGCCAAAGGCGTCTGTTCTTTGCATAAATGTAACAAGCCTTTTAGGGTTGATTTATGGTCACCTCTAAAAATTCTTGTGCATTAATCTTGCTTGATCTTTTCCCGTCATATTTTACAAAAATGCTCGTTCAGACACAAAGTATGAACTCCGCTTTTTGTTTCATCTGACTAAAAAATCTCTCAGCAATCTGAATACGTCGAATATTTAGAGGTTCCCTTATATAAAATCTCATCCTTACGCTATTAAAATTATGCTTCTTCCTTCTGCTTTGCAAAGCAGTCGCTGCAGTATACAGGACGATCCTCACGGGGCTTGAAGGGAACTTTTGCTACGCCGCCGCAGCTTGCGCAGGTCGCTTCGAACATCTCACGCTCTCCACGGCTGGCATTCTTGCGTGCGTCACGGCAAGCCTTGCAGCGCTGAGGCTCATTCTCAAAGCCTTTTTCTGCATAGAATTCCTGTTCACCGGCTGTGAAAACGAATTCGTTACCGCATTCTTTACAGATGAGTGTTTTGTCTTCGTACATGTGTCTTACCTCGCTAAAAAATTTTTTGATATCGCCCCCGACCGGATTTGCACCGGTATCATTGAAAACAATGCTTTTCTTAATTAAGCTACAAGGGACATTTGTTACCTCAACTTTTTGCGCATACGCTGTATGGCATTGTCCACAGCCTTGCTGCTGATGCCCAGTTTTGCGGAAATGTCGCCGTAACTGAGGCCGGACAGGTAAAGATCCGCCACCTTTTTCTCCAGAGGTGAGAGTTTGGTGTTGAGCTTGTGGTCAAGCTGCTTTGCAGACTCCTCCGCCGAGATTATCTCCTGAGGGTCGGCGTCCGATGACGCGGGCAGCTCAAACTCGGTATCGTCAAGGTACACCAGAACGGGAGCCGGGATATCCTTGCCCCTGGATTGGCGGCGCAGGACTGAAACAATGCGGTTGTTTATGCAGGCGTTGGCGTAGGTGCGGAATGAGGCGCCGCCCTCCTCGTCAAAGCTGTAAACCGCCTTGAGGAAGCCCAGCATACCCTCTTGAGTAAGATCGTCGAACTCCACAGACGACCCGGAGGAATTCACTGCCGCGCGAGCCTGAACGGCAGGAGTGATGCGGGCTATGAGAATAGCCATAGCGGAATCATCGCCCCGGCGCGCAAGGGCAACCAGCTGTTCGTCTGAAAGAAGAGGGGAGTTCTCCATATCAATAACCTGTCCAAAAGTAGGGATGCTATTATAATAAATTAGTATCGCTTATTTGTCAATTATTATTTCCATAGAAAAAACAAAAAGATTTTTGCTATTTTGCACAATATGATGCTGATTATCGCATATCCTGAGTAAAAACTGTTTTTTGCGCAAAAAACACCGCAACGGCAATATTTACCGTTGCGGTGGTAAAAGCTTGCGTAAAAAATCAGTCGCTTGTGTAGGGGAGAAGCGCAATGTGACGTGCGCGCTTGATAGCTGTAGTCAGCTCGCGCTGGTGCTTTGCACAGGTTCCGGTCACGCGGCGGGGAAGGATCTTCGCGCGGTCGGAGATGAACTTGTGGAGCTTGTTAACGTCTTTATAGTCAATGCACTCTACGCGATCCACGCAGAAAGAGCAAACCTTTTTACGGCCTTTTCTGTTAGGCTTTTTATCAAACTTCTCGTATGCCATTTTAGAATAACCTCCTTATTAAAATATGGGAAAGAGGATCAGAACGGAAGATCGTCGTCATCGGTTATCTCCTCAAAATCAGAGCTTGAACCGGTTGAAAATGACGGTGTGGGAGCGGCTGCCTCAACGGGAGAAATAGCGTTGTCCACACGGACTCCGCCGGACTCCGCCTTTGAGCCGCAGAAGCTTACACTGTCCGCTACCAGCTCAACAGCCTTGCGCTTGTTGCCGTTTTTGTCCTCATATGAACGGGTCCTGATAGAACCTTGTACAGCTATCATGGAGCCTTTACGGAAGAAACGGCTCACAAAATCAGCTGTCTGGCGCCAGGCGACAACGTCGATGAAGTCCGTCTGGCGCTCCTCACCCTGCTTGGCGTAGCCTCTGTCTACCGCCACGGTGAAGGATGTGACCGAAAGTCCGGTCGTTGTGGTGCGAAGTTCCGGGTCCGCCACAAGCCGACCCATTATTATTGCACAATTAAGCATGATGTTCTCTCCTTATTTTCTGATGACAAGAGAGCGGAGAACACCGTCTGTAATACCGACGATACGCTCAAACTCAGCAGGGAAATCAGGCTCGCTGGTGAAGTTGATGAGAACATAGACTCCATCCGGCTCATCGTTAATGGGATATGCGAGCTTGCGCTTGCCCCACTCATCAATGCCCTCGATAGTGCCGCTATTCTGCTCGATCAAGGCTGTGAACTTCGGAAGAAGCTCCTTGTAAGCCTCGTCACCCTTGGCAACTGAGAAAACTACCATTGCCTCATAGCTGTTTGACATTCTTAAAGCACCTCCTTATGGTCTTTGGCCGCGGTTCGTCCGCAGCAAGGATAGATTTAAAACAAAATCTGCCGCGACATTAAGATTTATCGCAGTACAAAACATTTTATCAGCAGCAAACGGAAAAGTCAAGAGTTATTTTTCATATATATGTAAAACACAGAAAAACACCCTGCGGTTTTGCTCCGCAGGGCCTTGAACACTTTACTTTGATCAGGACTTGCCTTTTGAGTCTTCGTCAAGGCTCAAAATATCGTAAGCTATTATTACCTGGGGATTGCTCTTTTCATCAATGGTGAAATAAGCTATCGTTTGCTCGGTGCCGATGAGCTTTCCGCGCAAAGCTTCAAGATCACGCACCCTGTCCTGAAGATTTTCACCCTCAAATTTGACCCAGACGAGCCTGTTTGAGAAAAAGTCCTTGTTGTTCCGGTAAGTTGTCGCAACGAGGTGACCGTCCTTAATGTCGTCGATATGGATCAGGATGCTCCTTGCGGTGACGCCTTCAGCATTGGTTGGCAGGTCAAGAGCCTTATAGTACTCCGACACGGCGTTAAACTCATTTGACAAGGCGTTGTTGGTCTTTTTGATAAACTTTGCCGCAAACAACAGTGCTATAACGCAAATGACGGCTGCAACAACGATGAAAACGGTTTTTGAAGTTTTCGCCAAAAAACTCACCACGCAGTCTTGTGAAAAAAGTACAGCAAAGTGCTTGTTTGGAGCGGGAAACGGGATTCGAACCCGCGACCTTCGGCTTGGGAAGCCGACGCTCTACCGCTGAACTACTCCCGCGCATTTATCTTATTTTAACACGTCAAATCACAAAAATCAAGATTTTTTTATCAAATCGGTACGGAACTGTGGGACTTGCCGCAAAATACCGTGTGTTTTTTGCAAATATTTATATTCGGATTTCGCAAAATATACAATGTTTTGACTTTTTTCTTGAATTATATATTCTATTATGCTACAATTATTCATATGTTTAATCCGGAAAGGGAGTTGACGGTATGAAAAAACCCATAATGGGTGTCCAACTCTACACCCTCAGGGACCACATAAAAACCGCTGAGGATTTTGACTGTACCCTTGCCCGTCTTGAGGCTATGGGAGTGGGCTGTGTGCAGATCTCCGCAATTGGAGATATCCCGGCTCCGGTGCAGGCCGGGATACTCCAAAAGCACGGTATGCGGGTCTGCGTTACCCACAAGCCCTTTGAGCGGATGGAAAACGACCTGGAGGCTCTTATGGAGGAGCACAGGGTGATCGGCTGTGACGCCATCGGGTTGGGCTACGCCACCAAGGATTTCCGCGGCAGCACCGAAAACGTGGAAAACTTCATAGGCAAGGTCAACGGCATAGCCGCAAAAATGAAGGAAAACGGCTTTACCTTCAACTACCATAATCACGATTTTGAGTTCGACAAGCTGGAGAATTCGGACAGGTGCATGATGGATCTGCTCATTGATGAAACGGACAGAAGCTGTGTGAATTTTGTTCCGGATGTTGCCTGGATGCACTTCGCCGGTCAAGACCCTGTAAAGGTAATGAGCAGAATGATCGGCAGGGTAAAGGTCATGCATTTCAAAGATTACATACTTGACGAAGCCGGTGAACGGAAATTTGTCTCCCTGGGTCAGGGGCGTGTGGATCTTGCCGCCTGCTACCGGTTTGCCTGCGAGAACGAGATACCCTATATCGTTTATGAACAGGACGGCGACTGGCAGGATAACGATCCGTTTAAGGCCTGCGAGGTTTCGTGGAAGTGTCTTACCGGGCTTGATAAAAGCTGAAATATCCAATAAAAATTGATGTATACGGAGGATGTACAAATGGAAAAAGTGCTTGCGATAGTTATTCCCGTGGCTGCGGTTTTGT
>CAMOTT010000050.1 GCA_946626015.1 uncultured Clostridia bacterium
GCTCTGGTGCTTGAGTGCAGTCTTATCAAACTGCATTCGCCCAAATATAATATTCTGCTCAAGGATGACAAAGGGTATCACTATATAAAAATCACCAAGGGCGATTGGCCGGTTATCTCGGCCGCAAAGCAGGTGCTTGATGACGGCGCGGACTATATCGGCCCATATACGAGCTCCTTCGCGGTGAGCAACTCGGTGGACGAGGTGCTCAAAATATTTAAACTGCCACAATGCGGCAAGGTGTTCCCAAGGGATATCGGAAAGGGCAGACCCTGCCTTAATTACTATATTTCTCAGTGCTGCGCCCCCTGCTCGGGTAAGGTCTCCTGCAAGGAGTACAATTCCGCTGTGAACGATGCCCTTAAATTTTTGAAAGACGGCGGAGGCCCGGACAATATCAAAAAAATGGAGAAAGAGATGCAGGAGGCGGCGGAGGCTCTGGATTTTGAAAGGGCGGCAAGGCTCCGCGACAGGATAGCCTCCATCAAAAGAATGACCGAAAAGCAGAAGGTCATGGCAAACATACACCGGGAACAGGATGTGTTTGCCATAGTCTGCGAAAGGGAAAAGGCCTGTATGTCCGTGCTCAGGTTTACCGGCGGAAGGCTTATTGACAGCGAGCATTTTATAATTGAAAGGCCGGATGATACGGCAGAGGCAAGGCGTGAGCTTTTGCAGAGCTTTTATACGATGAGAACCAATATCCCCAAGAATGTTGTAGTTGACGGAGAGGTTGAAGATTCCGAACTTTTATGCGAGTGGCTGACCTCGGCCTCCGGGCACAAGGTGACGATTACCGTCCCCATGAGAGGAGAACAGGTACAGCTGGTGGAAATGTGCAGAAAAAACGCCTCGGAGAATCTTTTTCAATCCATGGGCAGAAAAAGCAGAGACAGCGCAGCTCTTAAAGAATTGGCGGATCTGCTTGGTTTGAAGTCGCCGCCGGATTATATTGAAGCCTATGATATTTCTCACTTTGCCGGCAGCGACAATGTTGCCGGAATGGTGGTGTTCAAGGACGGAGTCCCTTACAAATCGGCCTATAAGAGGTTTTCAATAAAGGGATTCGAGGGTCAGAACGATTATGAATCTATGCGTGAAGTTATTTCACGAAGATTTCAGAGATACCTTGACGGAGGAGACAGGGCAAAGGGCTTTGAAAGGCTCCCTGACCTTATTCTTCTTGACGGCGGTATCGGTCAGATGAACGCGGTCAAGCCTGTGCTGGCGGAGTTGGGTCTGGATATCCCGGTCTACGGTATGGTCAAGGACAGCAGGCACCGCACAAGGGCGATCTCGTCCACCGGCGGCGAGCTGGAGCTGAACTCAAAGCATAAGGCTTTTGTGCTGGTGACAAAGATACAGGACGAGGTGCACAGGTTTGCCATCACATACCACAGAACAAAGCACAAAAAGTCCACCATAAGCACCTCGCTGACCTCTGTTGAAGGGATAGGCGAGGCCAGGGCGAAGGCGTTGCTGCGTCATTTTAAAACTATGTCTGCGATAAAGAATGCAAGTGTGGAGGAGCTTGCCGGGGTAAAAGGAATGAGCGCCAAAGCGGCTGAATCCGTCTACGCTGCCTTTCATTCGGATGAAGGTGTATAATCAAAACTTTGTTGCAATTTTGTTGTTTTTATTTAATACTGTTTTTGTATATTTTGCCATATAATTGGAAAAATTCTACAAATTGTAAACTTTTGGGGTGGTTTGAATACTATATATTAACAAGCAGTATAAAAATTATTGGATAAAAATATGTATAAATATCTTGTTTATTTTACTATAATGTGCTATAATCCATGATGGAGAACATTAGAAGGGAATGATTGTGCCTTTTGGCGTGATTATTCTTAATGATCGTAAAGATTTCCGTGGCGAAAGCGGAAAATATTACGGTCATCTCCAAAATTTAGAAGAAGGAGGAAAAAATGTAAATGACGAAATTTATCTCACTGCTTTTAGCAGCGATCATAGCTTTCCTTAACATCCTTCCCGGCTTTACCGGAATAGGACAGCCTAAGGAGACTATGGTAGTCGGTGAATGGTTGAAGACCGTCAACACAGAGTTCGGTATGACCGAGGCTGAGGAGACTGTCACTCCCTACTATGCAGACATTCCTGCAACGGATCCGTATTTTATGGACGTTCAGATTGCTTACGAGTGGGGCGTTATCAACTCTACTGACAAGTTTGCGACATCTGACAAGATCTCTCTGGTCTTTGTCGGCACCACGCTTGTAAGAGTTGCCAACCTTACCCTTAAGGAAGACAAAGTCATAAAGAATGCAAACAAGCTTGAAAACGCAGATGAAATCGCTATCGCAGTTTCAAACGGCGTTCTTTCGCTTCAGGCTAACGGCACTTTCAAGAATGGCATTGCTCCTAAGGCAAAAGCGCTTGCAGCTCTTGAGACTGCAAAGGCAATTTGGGCAAGCAAGACCTACGATGAGACAACCTTTGATATCGTTGCTGCCGAGCCGGCAGTAGCTACTCAGGGTCTCATTGATGACGATGAGGAGGTTGGAACAGGCGACGCAGCTCTCAATCTTGCAGACGTAGTTGAGGCTGTCGAACTCCAGACAACATTCTCACCCGATCTTCGCGCATCAGAAATTAAGGACGCTGACGGCAACGTTCTTAACAATGTTGACGCGACAACTCCGGAGGGCGACTACACAGAAGTAGAGGCTCAGGAGAACTTCAGCATTTCTGACCTTAAAGATTTTGACATCAACAAC
The DNA here is from genome assembly GCA_946626015.1 of uncultured Clostridia bacterium. GTDB lineage: Bacteria > Bacillota > Clostridia > Oscillospirales > Acutalibacteraceae > JAAZFZ01. The sequence continues at coordinate 2,742 of CAMOTT010000050.1, forward strand.
ATTGATTACGTTTCCCTTCTCAAGAAGGTAAAGCTTAACTTCAAGATTGGTGATTTCAGAGTCAAGGCGTCAGTAAATGACAACAATGGTTTCGATGTAAGCATTGGCGGCGATGTATGTGACGGCGTAAACATCACAAAGGCATATTCATTGTCCAACCTTCAGATTACAACAAACCTCAGTGCAGATGTTATCAGAAACGACATCAAGAATTCTTACCTTCGTATAGATTATGATCTCAAGGATACAACTACTCTCAGCGGTTCTTATGCTGCATCTCTTGCAGAGAAAGAGCTTCCCGAGGGTTCTGATGCTCTCAGCTTCCTTGACAAGGTAAAGGATGGCCTTCTTGAGCTCAAGAAGGGCACCGGCAATGCCATCACAATCTTCTCATTCGAGGTTCCGATTCCCAACGTTCCCTGCATCACAATCTGCCTTGAGCTCCAGCTCACAATCTCTGTTGACGGCGTTATCTCAATAGCAGTCGTTTCCAAGGAGTCCAAGGGCTATGAGTTCGTAAACGGTAAGGCAAGAGCAATCAACGTTTCCGAGGAACTCTCCAAAGAGTACGATATTAAGGCAAGCGCAGAAATTCTTGCTGGTCTCGGCCTTTCAATCAAGGTTGTTGGCGTAGTTATCGTTGACGCTACAGTTTACGGCGGTATCGGCGTATTCCTTCGTACCACAGTAACAGTTGCTGACGAGAACGGCCAGCCTCTTGAGACAAAGACACTTGATCTTCCCTTCGATTTAGCTGTTGAGACAACAATCGGCGCCAATAAGGACAAGGTTGACGTTTCAGCAAGCGGCGATCTCTACGGCATCGTTAAGATCGCTATCGGCGAGAAGTCAGCTATCATGAGAAAGATTAAGCTCAACAAGACTTGGACAATTTGCGACCGCAGCAATGCTACATTCGCACACTTCGAGACAGTTGACGGCGAGATCGTTTTCACAGCTGCATAAGCTTTAAAAAATTAGCGGGCGGGGGTCATGATTTTTCATGGCCCCTGTTCTTTTTTATACCCGAAGCGTATTCAAAAAAGGTTGTTCTGATAAGCCTGCAGATCGTTACGCCGGGTATGCACAGCAAAAACCATACGCAGCTGAAAAGGGGACACACCTGGCCGTAAAGGTTGAACCTTTTGCCGGAATAATCCCAGATGTTCAGCCCGAATACCTTGTTTGCAACCATACCAACAAAGAATTCTATCAATGTGATCACAAGGCAGCCGACGAGGCTTTTGATGATGATATTCGCGGAGGGCAGTCTGATATCGATAACGTACAGCATCAGAAAAGCAAAGCCGCCCGTAAGGGTCATTGTCCAGTGAGTAAAGCCCCGGTAGGCTATTTCCGTCAGACTGTAAACAACGCCGCCAAAGGCAAAGACAAAAAAGTTTTCTCTCAGCGTATCAATGAGATTAGATTTGTACACATCGTTTCCGTCTCCTTAGCAAAAAGTGTATGTTATTATAATTTGTAATTTATATCAAAATATAGCTTGAAATTATTGCACACTTACTTGTAAATGTGGTTGTCCCTATTGACATACAAAAATTATTATTGTAGTATTTTATTGGGGATGGCAGAAAATTCTGCCTTGTTCCCGTTGATTTATTATTTAATGAAAAGGAGATAATACAAATGAAAACAACTAAAAAGATCCTCGCGTTTGTTATGATCCTTTCACTGCTGTTTGCAATGTTCTCGTCCGGGATGTCCGTTTCGGCGGCAAAGTACGGCGAAATAGAGAGGATCCCAGTACTCGGGAAGTACGTCATTTCCACCGGTGAGTCTTTTGAATTGAGCAGGGTTTTCAGGAACAGGGAGACCAACAACTGCACGGCTGAGGTAATGAACAAGAACTATTACACCGTCAGCATCGCTGTTGATGAAGAGACAGGGGATGCCCAACGTATTGTTGCGGATACCAAGGATTGCGGCGTCAACCTGATATCTGTATGCGAGTACTTCAGGCATGACGGCTTTAACGATTTTGTGGAGCACTATTATATAATAATCGTTGTTGAATCCGGCACAGTTAAGGTCGCCGATATGAACGAGATATATAAGGTTGAAATGCCGGATCTCAAAATCAAGTACAAATCCAAGGCTTTCCCGGAGGAGATCATAACCGTGCCGAATGTTGACAGTGACATATACTGCGCCGAGGTGTGCTTTATAAGCTCGGAGGACGGTAAGGTCTTTGTTGACGATGACGGATATATCTATGGCGGCAAGACGGGCAGCTACGACGCAAGGCTTTACGTTATTGACGCTCTGGGTCACGTTTTCTCTGAAAACTTTACGGTCAAGGTGCAATATTCACTGGGTCAGTGGCTTATAAGGATCTTCCTTTTCGGCTGGCTTTGGTATTGATTAAAGCTTAAAGAAAACAGCCGGCAGGCACATTGTGTGCTTGCCGGCTGCTTTGCGTCCGAAATTAAGTTTTTCGCTGTTTTATAACGTCCCAATCAATGTGCCTGGAGTAATGGGTGGAAATGATAGTGGCAACGATCCAGCCGAAGGGCCAGGATATCCAGATGCCCGTGGCGCCAAGGGCTGTCCTTGCGAGGAGCTCCGAAAGTATTACCCTCATGGTGAGATCGATCAGGGTGCCGGTCATAAACTCCCTCATCAGCTGAGTCCCGCGAAGTATTCCGTCCGAGACAAGCTTGACGGAGATCATGAAATAGAAGGGGGTTGTGATGCGCAGGAACAGTAATCCCACCTCCAGCGCCTGACCCGTGGGGTTTTCCAAAAACAGGGATATTATACTTCTGCCGCCGAAGAAATAAAGGATAAAGACCGGCAGGCAGATTATCCAGGTCATTATCACTCCGGCCCGGAAGCCCTCCTTGACCCGGTGATATTTGCCTGCGCCGATATTTTGCGCCGTATAGTTCGAGATGCCGTTTGCGATGGTGGTCAACGCGGTGACGTACATATTGTTGAGCTTTATCGCAGCGGAATAGCCTGCAATAACGGCGGAGCCGAAGCTGTTTATCACGCTCTGGATTATTATGTTGCCAACCGAAATAAAGCTTTGCTGGAGAATAGTGGGCACCGCTACGGCGGCCATCTTGCCCAGAAGATATTTTGAAAACAGATCCACCTTGCCGGTGGTTTCAATGGCTTTTATGCGCCTGAAAACGAAGATCACCGCCAAAATACAGCTCATGCCCTGGCAGATGAAGGTGGCCCAGGCAACTCCGGCAACGCCCAGTTTAAGCTTGGCGACAAAGTAAATATCCATTGCAATGTTTGCCAGAGAGGAGCAGGTAAGGAAGATGGAAGGAGTCTTGGAATCCCCAAGGGCGGAGAAAATGCCGTTTGAAATATTGTAAAAGAATATGAAGGGCAGCCCCAGCAGATAGATGTCCAGATAAAGCTTGGAGTCAGCAAAAATATTCTCCGGGGTGTTGATAAGAGCCAAAAGCCCGTCCGAGAATAAAATGCCCAACAGCATCAACGTGCCGCAGAGTATGCCGCTGGAAATAAAGGTGGTGTATACTGCGGTTTTCAGCCTGTTATAGCTCTTTTCACCGAACAGCTCAGATACTATCACCGAGCAGCCGATATTGCAGCCAAACCCGAAAGCGAGAAAAATCAGGGTGATCTCATAGCTGTTTCCAACGGCGGCAAGGGCGTCGTTATTTATAAATTTACCGGCAACGAAACTGTCCGCGATATTATAAAGCTGTTGAAAAATGACGCTGAAAAAAAGCGGAAGGCAGAACCGCCACAGTATCGGGCCGGGTTTTCCTACAGTCAAATCCTTGTTCATCTAAATACTCCTGACAAAAATCAAGTGTTACGGAATATATATACAGTATAACATATACTGAACAAATTTACAATTTTAAACACATAAAAATCCCGTTCAATTTGTCTGAACGGGATTTTGACTACTTTAGTTTTTATCAGGAATTAAAGAGGGTTTCCTGAAGCTCCGCGAAGATGCCCTCCTTTACGGCAGGCGTGATCTCAACGTCGCTGTAATACTTCATACCTGTACCGGAGGGAAGAAGCTTGCCGATGATAACGTTCTCCTTGAAGCCCATAAGGGGATCGCTCTTGCCCTTGATAGCGGCGTCTGTGAGCACCCTTGTGGTCTCCTGGAACGATGCGGCGGACAGGAACGAATCCGTTGCCAATGAGGCTTTTGTGATACCCATAAGGACGGGTTCGCAGGTCGCCGGCGCAAGCTCTGTACCGTCTTCTTCCATTCTCTTGGCAAGTTTCTCGTTCTCTGCGAGAAGCTCTTTTTTGTCTATGATAGCGCCCTCGAGCAGGTTGGTGTCTCCGGGATCGATGACCTTGACCTTGCGCATCATCTGACGGATGATGACCTCGATGTGCTTATCGTTGATATCAACACCCTGCATACGGTAGGTTCTCTGAACCTCACGGATAAGGTAATCGTGAACAGCGTCAATGCCCAGAACTCTAAGCAGATCGTGGGGATCGTTGGCGCCGTCGGTGATGGCCTCGCCCTTCTTGATGTGCTGGCCTTCCTTGACTCTGATGTTGAGCTCAAAGTGGATGGGGTAGCATCTTTCGTCGAAGTTATCGGGATCGGTGCTTGTAACAACAACGTTGCGGCTTCTCTTGATCTCTCTGAACGAAACAACACCGTCGATCTCGGAGATGATAGCCAGCTTTTTGGGCTTGCGCGCCTCGAACAGCTCCTCAACGCGGGGAAGACCCTGCGTGATATCGGACTGATCCTTGGTACCGCCGGTGTGGAAGGTTCTCATTGTGAGCTGTGTGCCGGGCTCGCCGATGGACTGAGCCGCAATGATACCGACAGCCTCGCCCACTGTGACCGGGAGACCGGAAGCAAGGTTTGAACCGTAGCACTTGATACATACGCCGTGCTCCGCCTCGCAGGTGAGGAGGGAGCGGATCTTGATCTTTGCCAGGCTCTTGGGATCTGCCTTGCCGCTGTCAATATCCTTCTGATGCTGCTCTCTTACAAAAGCTGCGACCTTGACGGAGGATTCGTCGGTCATCATTTCATCCTTGCTCTGGATAAGCTCGCCTGTTTCGGGATCAATGAGATCCTCAAGCAGGAAGCGACCCTTAAGGCGTTCCTCAAGGTTTACGATGACGCGGCTCTTGTCGCCTGCGGCGGCGTCAAGAATATCATAAATATAGGTTCCGTCTTTGCAGTGGCAATCCTCTTCGTGGATGATAACGTCCTGAGAAACGTCAACAAGACGTCTGGTAAGGTAACCTGAGTCGGCAGTACGGAGCGCTGTATCGGCAAGACCTTTACGGGCGCCGCGGGAGGAGATGAAATACTCCAGAATGTTAAGGCCTTCGCGGTAGTTGGCGCGGATGGGAACCTCGATGGTCTTACCTGCTGTGTTGGCGATAAGTCCGCGCATACCGGCAAGCTGTCTCAACTGGCTGTCGTTGCCTCGGGCGCCGGAGTCAAGCATCATATTGATGGGATTGTAACGGTCGAAGTTGCTCTTAAGGGCTGCGGAAACGTCCTTTGTACACTGCTCCCAAGCGGAGATGATCTTCTCGGAACGTTCTTCTGCGGAAAGGAGACCCATATTGTAGTAATCGCGGATAACGTCGATCTCTTTCTCAGTGTTCGCAATGAGCTCGGACTTCTGCGGGGGAATGGTGGCGTCGCAAACGGCGACGGTGATACCGCTCCTTGTGGAGTACTTGTAGCCCTGAGCCTTGATCTTGTCAAGAACCTGAGCGGCAATATAGGTGTTGTGCACTTTGATACATCTGTCGATGATCTTGCCCAGGTTGCCCTTCTTTACAAGGAAGTCTATTTCAAGCTTGAATGCGTTTTCGGGATCCGAACGGTCAACAAAACCAAGATCCTGAGGAATGGGCTCGTTAAAGATGATCTTGCCCAGAGTTGTTTCAACAAGCTTTGTAACTGGCTTGCCGTCGATCTCCTTGGTCATGCGCACCTTTATCTTTGCGTGGAGACCTAAAATGCCATCATCGTAGGCCATAACAGCCTCGTCAACATCGCGGAATACCTTGCCCTCGCCGGGTTCGCCGGGTCTTTCAAGGGTGAGGTAGTATGAGCCGAGAACCATATCCTGGGTGGGAACAGCAACGGGACGCCCGTCCGAAGGCTTAAGCAGGTTGTTTGCGGCAAGCATAAGAAAGCGTGCCTCAGCCTGAGCCTCTGCTGAAAGGGGAACGTGAACAGCCATCTGGTCGCCGTCGAAGTCGGCGTTGAAGGCGGTACATACAAGGGGATGGAGCTTGATAGCTCTGCCCTCAACAAGTACGGGCTCAAAGGCCTGAATACCAAGTCTGTGAAGGGTGGGGGCGCGGTTGAGCATTACGGGGTGATCCTTGATGACCACTTCGAGAGCATCCCATACCTTGGGATTGGAGCGCTCCACCATCTTGCGCGCGGATTTGACGTTGCCTGCAACCTCTGTTTCCACAAGGCGCTTCATAACAAAGGGCTTGAAAAGCTCAAGCGCCATTTCCTTGGGCAGACCGCACTGATGCATTTTCAGCTCGGGGCCGACAACAATAACGGAACGGCCTGAGTAGTCAACACGCTTACCCAGAAGGTTCTGCCTGAAACGGCCCTGCTTGCCCTTAAGCATATCGGAGAGGGACTTGAGAGCCCTGTTGTTGGGACCTGTCACGGGACGGCCGCGTCTGCCGTTGTCGATAAGGGCGTCAACAGCCTCCTGGAGCATTCTCTTCTCGTTGCGTACAATGATCTCGGGAGCGCCAAGCTCAAGGAGCTTCTGGAGACGGTTGTTTCTGTTTATAACTCTGCGATACAGATCGTTAAGGTCAGAGGTGGCAAAACGGCCGCCGTCAAGCTGAACCATGGGTCTGATATCGGGGGGGATAACGGGGATAACGTCAAGGATCATCCATTCCGGTCTGTTGCCGGAAAGACGGAAGGCCTCAACTACCTCAAGACGCTTGAGGATCTTTGCCTTTTTCTGGCCGCTGGAATCCGCAAGCTCTGCGCGAAGCTCGGCTGAAAGGGCGTCAAGGTCAATGTCGGAAAGGAGTTTTTTGATAGCCTCCGCGCCCATACCTGCCTGGAAGTCGTCCTCATAACGCTCACGATACTCAAGGTAATCCTTCTCCTCAAGCACCTGACCCTTTGTAAGGGGAGTGTCGCCGGGATCCGTAACTATATTAAGAGAGAAATACAATACCTTTTCAAGGTTTCTGGGGGAAATGTCAAGGATGAGACCCATTCTTGAGGGGATACCCTTAAAGTACCAGATGTGGGAAACGGGAGCGGCAAGCTCGATGTGACCCATTCTCTCACGGCGAACCTTCGCCTTGGTAACGGTAACGCCGCAGCGTTCACAGACCTTATCCTTGTAGCGCATACGCTTATATTTACCGCAGCGGCATTCCCAGTCCTTCTGGGGTCCGAAAATAACTTCGCAGAACAATCCGTCCTTTTCGGGCTTGAGGGTGCGGTAATTTATGGTTTCGGGCTTTTTTACCTCGCCGCAAGACCAGCTTCTGATCTGTTCGGGTGAAGCAAGACCGATCCTGATTGATTCAAAGGTGGTGTTTTCCATATATTAAAGACCATTCCTTTCTTTGGGGAATACAGTGTAAATGAGTCGTGTTATACTAACGAAAATAATAATTAAATGTTATTATAGTATGATAACCGGTTGAACCGGATCTTTACGATCAGAACTCGTTGTCCTCGTTCTCTTCCTCGTCAAACGATTCGTCATCGTCTACATAGTCATCAAAGTCATCGTCGAATTCGTCATCGTCGATCAAGTCATCCTCATCTTCACTGCTGAAGTCTATCGGGTTTCCGGATTCGTCCTCAAGGGAGTAGCCCTCGGCGTGTTCGGCATCGTTGATCTGTGAAAATGCCTTGTCATCGCTTAAGCCGTAGCTGGTCTCGTCGTCAAAGTTCTGCTTAAGGTCGATCTCCTCGTTGTTTTCATCGAGAACCTTAACGTCAAGAGCCAGTGACTGGAGCTCTTTGATAAGAACCTTGAAAGATTCCGGAATACCGGGCTGAGGAACATTTTTACCCTTTACGATGGCCTCATAGGTCTTTACACGGCCCACAACGTCATCGGACTTAACGGTGAGTATTTCCTGAAGGGTATAAGCAGCGCCGTAAGCTTCCAGCGCCCAGACTTCCATCTCGCCGAAACGCTGACCACCGAACTGAGCTTTA
>CAMOTT010000051.1 GCA_946626015.1 uncultured Clostridia bacterium
GGACGAAGGTCTTGTTGACTCCTGCGCAAAGGCAGTCATCCTTGCCATGGGCTGCCGCGAGCGTCCCAGAGGGGCTCTCAACATCGCAGGCACCCGTCCCGCAGGCATCATGACCGCCGGCACCGCTCAGAAGTACGTGAACATCGATGGTTATATGCCCGGCAAAAAGGTCGTCATCTTAGGCTCCGGCGACATCGGCCTTATCATGGCCCGCCGTATGACCTTTGAGGGCGCCGAGGTCAAGGTGGTATGCGAGCTCATGCCCTACTCCAGCGGCCTTCAGCGTAACATCGTGCAGTGCCTTGAGGATTTCAACATCCCCCTCAGGCTCAGCTGCACTGTCATCAAGATCCACGGCAAGGATCACCTTGAGGGCGTCACCATCGCCAATGTTGACGAAAACCGCCGCCCCATCATGGAAACAGCCGAGTACATCGAGTGCGACACTCTCCTGCTCTCCGTGGGTCTGATCCCCGAAAACGAGCTTTCACGCTCCGCCGGCCTTGAGATAGACAACATCACCAGCGGCCCCATCGTCAATCAGGACAGAGAGACCGAGCACAAGGGCATCTTTGCCTGCGGCAACGTTCTCCACGTCCACGATCTGGTTGACTACGTTACAGGCGAGAGCCAGATAGCAGGCGCAGGCGCCGCGAAGTACATCAAGGGCCTTGCGGACAAAAACCCCGAATACATCAACACAAAGGGCATCAACGGCGTGCGCTACATCGTTCCCCAGCGCATCAACCTTAACGGCGATGAGGACGTTAAGCTCTATTTCAGAGTGGGTCAGGTCTACCGTAAGGCAAACGTCAAGGTCACCTGCGGCGACGTTGTGATCTCCAACAAGAAAAAGCCCAAGCTTGCCCCCGGCGAGATGGAAAATGTTGTCATCAAGCAGGAGCAGTACAAGGACTTTGACAGAAACAGCGAAATCGTTATTGAGATAGTGGAGGGTTAAAAGATGAAAAGAGAATTAGTTTGCGTTGCGTGCCCTCTCGGCTGCGGTATCACCGTTGAGTTAAGCGACAGCGGCGAGGTCCTCTCCGTCACAGGCAACACCTGTAAAAGGGGCGAGGCTTACGCCTACAGCGAGTGTACAAACCCCACACGCTCCCTTACAAGCACAGTCAAGGTTACCGGCAGCGCCCTGCCCGTGGTTCCGGTAAAATCAGCCGGCCCCATCCCCAAGGCAAAGCTCATTGACTGCGCCGTTGCTCTCAGGGACGTTACCGTAAAGGCTCCCATAAAAATCGGCGACGTGGTTGTAAAGGATATCCTCGGCACAGGCGTTGACATCGTTGCCACCAACATAGCGGAAGCGGAATAATAACAGGGCAATAAAAATTTACAGCAGGCTGCGCGAATTGCAGCCTGCTGATTTTTTGTTTTAGGGTATATTTTTTTAACTATCTCCGCGCCCCGATTGCGCCTCCCTTGTACAAAGGAAACCTGTTTTACTCCCTCAGTCACTCACTTCGTTCGCGCCAGCTCCCTCATTGAGGGAGGTGCTGAGCGACAGCGAAGCGGAGGGAGTAAACAAACTTACTGCTGCCGCGTTTTTGCGGCAGCCGCTGCGCTATATTTTTGCTTTAATACCAGATCCACCCAAACAGGAAGATCTTTATAAGCACCTGCCAGAAGGCAAGCTTAACTTTTACCGTGCAGGTGTCCTGAACCTTGTTGCCATGATCGTCCGTGACGGTGACGGTTATTGTCGCCGAGCCTGTTTTCACGCCCTGAACGTTGCCGCTGTTGTCAACGGAAACGATTTTCGGGTTGGATGATGTGTAGGTCACACTGTACCTGACCCCCGGATCGGCGGTGATCTCCGTCGTAAGCTTGCCGGATTTTTTGTAGTTTATGTTAAGACCATTTAATTTAACAGATTTTACTTTGCTTGTACTATATTGATTTTCTGTACCATCCGTATTGATAATGCTTGTAATTACTTTTTCTCCGTTTTCATTTTTATATACAAATAATTCTATATCATTTGTTGTATCAGCATCATTGACAGGACTGTACATCTTTTTACCATTCTCTAAGATGACATTTGAAAATGTTTTTTCCTCCATAACTTCTTCTGTACGTATATTATATTCTTCTACAGAATAAGTCATTGTACCGTTATCTGTACCAGTGAGTGTTACATTAAAGTTCCTGTCACCATCAATATATATTATCTTTTTATCACCGTCAGTAAAAATAATAACATTTCCGAAATCGTTGCCATAGTAATTGATTTCACCGTCTAGTATTGAAGCGATATCATTGCCATCTTTATCTACTACGGCAACATTAACCGGGCAATATATTTTAATTAACCATCCAACTCTACCAATCCATTTTATTACATCCCCGGATGAATCAAGATACGGCTGATCCGGCCAATCTTCTGGATCAAGTTTTTGGTTAAAAAAATCAAGATACAGCCATTGATTATGATCTGCGCCCGGATTTATTGTGCCGGGTTCATCCTTTGTAAACCAGTATGTTTTTCCAAATTTACCCCACGAAGCCTTACCAATCGTAAACTCGGAACACAACTCGCCCGGCACAAAAGACACGACATCTTCACGATTGCATAAATTGAAAATATTATTGTAAGCAGGGAATGATTTTTTGCAGGCAACATCAGGGCAAGCGAAATTGTAATCATAAATATTCGAAGCAGATACGCCGCTTTCCATAAGCTTCACAGCAAGAAGATTTGCTACAGCCGCACCCCTGCTGTGACCGGTTATAACATATTTTACATTTTCTTCAAAATGATTTAAAAAAATCAACCGTTGTATATTTTCATATATTTGATTTGCAGGATATGCAAATCCAATATGTTTTTCATCTTCAAATGTTGCCAGCGCAAAATTGCCAACCCAATCAGCAAAAGTTGAGGATCCTCTTACAGAAATCAAAAAGATTATATCACCATTGTAATCCGATTTCTTAAATCCAATAGAATGACCACAAATGTTGGGATTAAACTCACCATCATAATCATACAAATTTGAAAACACAAAACCGAAGGAATTATATGCCTTTTCTATTTCTTGAGGATTATATACAGCGCAGGAAAACGCACAAAGTATGTTGGCTAAATCAGCATTGTATATCGAAGAATTCAAATTAGTAGTGTAATCATCAATTTTAGCATTGAACTTCCTTCCAGCAACCTCATATTCATTTTCTTCTTGTTGACTTGATACCGCATCCAAATCAATTTGCATAGCTGGACGGATACCCATACATACATAATTTGCTACAGCTTCATAACTATAAGAATGATAACCCCAAGTTCCATTAGAATTGCATTGATACATTATCTCCGAGCTAAAACAGTGATCTACCAAAAGCCAATCAGAATTTCCATTTGGAACTACATCGAGTCCTTGTGCTTTCGCGTAATCACTTCCTTTAGCCATACGGAGAGGATCAGCATACAAACGATCACTATTAAATCCATATTTTGTAGATGAAACATATGTTGTATTCAGCAAAAAAACTTTATCATTCGTAGACAAGGATTGTATACTGCTTATTTGATTTTTAGTGAATGAGGTTTTACAAAAAAAGCCATTAAGCCACGTGCGAATTGAACTTTTTGTATAATTATCATTAACATAATAAGTTCGATCAACATCTCCATAATAATCACCTAAATATTTATAAACAGTATTATTATATGCCTGAGAATCAATAATATTGTACGATAGAATTAAACCTGTATTTGGATCAAGAACAAGCCATTTTATTGGATCATATCTGAACCAGTATATCGTATTGGTATAATAGCCATTAAGGTACTGTGGTGTTGTTGATCCACCTTGTTTAATTCTTGCTTCATATCTTGTAAAATGGGGTCTATATTTTGTAAAACATACAGCTCTATATTTTGTTCCCTCTAATGTTACATCTCTATATTTCATGTAATCTGAGGGAGTCATTGATCCATCATAAGTTCCATTTCCAGAATAATACTCGTAAGAAATCCATTCCGAATCTATTTCATTCAACCTATCTATCAAAGTTTGATCTTTCACTTCGTTCTGCGGATAACTTCCAAACTCAATAATATCCCCGGTCTTATACCCACTTTCCGCCGCGGTAACCGACAGCCAATCCTTAAGCCCGATAAGCCCCATTGCAGGCGCCGCTCCCCCGATCATAACCATCGCCAGCAGCAAAGCAATCGTTCGTTTGATAGTTTTCTTCATCATACATTCCTCCCAAATTAAAAAATGCGCAGCCGAAGCCGCGCACGAAAAACACAGCTCCGATTGTCGCCAAACAAAATCTTCCATTGCCAATAGACAGCATGTGAAAGCAGAGCCTGTATTTTTACCAAAAGATAAAAATACACGCAAGCTATTGGCAGAAATATTTGATTTCGTTTGGCAAATTCATTATACCATGCAAAATACAGCATTGCAACACAAAAATCGGCGGAGGGCTTTTGACCCTCCGCCGAATGTTATTAGATTAAACTCAATATGTGAACCAGATGGACTGCTCCCAGCTGCCGTCGACTACCGCGTCAACGGAGACGCCCTTCTTAAGTGTGCCCTTGATGATGCAGGGCTCATAGAAGTGGACGTAAATAAGCTGGCCGTTCTGGTTGACAGTTGCCTCAACAGTAGCGCCTGTGTATGTAAAGGAGGTCTTATCCTTAACAAGCACGAAGGGGCTGACGTCGTCATCGGTAACTGTAAGCGTACCCATTACCTTTGAATGGTTGGGGGGCTCCTGATTGCAGCCCACGACCTCTTGCTTGAGCTTCATCTTGATCTTGAAGTTGTTGCCGTCCTTGGTGCAGGTGGCTGTCTTGACGCCGGAAGCGGGGAGCTTGCTCATAACAGTCTGGCCGTCAAGGGGAATGAACTTCTTTATGTCGTTGCCGTTGGCGCCCTTGCCGTTTGTGAAGGTGTCCTCTTTGTGCTTTTTGTCGCCCATAGCCTTTGCCAGCATATCGTTTGCAAGACCCTTGAGCATACCCACTGAGAACTCGGTGATGGTGGATTTCTTCTGCTCGTCCTTGGCTATTTTGACCTTGCCCTTGTAAGCCTTTGCGGCGTTTGCGGACTCGTTGTAGAAAGCAACAATCTTGGCAACGTCGCTGCCTACGGGAGCCGCGACTGCGGAAGCCGCAGTGGTCGTTTCGGGAGCGGCTGTGGTAACCTCAGCCTTTGTTGTGACCTCTGTGGGAGCCACTGTTGTGCTATCTGTGATAGCCTCTGTGGGAGCCTCTGTTGTCTGAACGGTGGTGTCGTCCAGATCAAGCTCGATGGTAGCGGGTTCCTGCGCCGTGGTTTCGTCCTCAAGGACGGTGGTGGTCTCCTCAGCCGTGGTGGTCTCGTCCTCCGAGGGTTTGCCGCCGCAGGCCGCTAATGAAAGAACCAGGGTGCATACCATTAACAACGCTAAAAGCTTTTTCATTGATCGATAACTCCTTTTTGTGTTAATAACAATTCAGCGAACTAAATCACTGATATGCTAATATATAGTCTACTATATGTATGTTGCTGTGTCAATATATTATTTTTTAACTCGGTATAGAAAAAATTTCCCGATTTTTGATTAAAATAGACACATTGCGGCATTAAATGTAGTCGCTTAATGCTGATAAAGAACTAACCACAAGATCCGCCCGGATGGGAGAACGCTCATATTCCTCCTCGGTAGTGACCCCGGTCATAACGAGCACGCAGGGGATCCCGTGATCGGCGCCCACGGCGATATCCGTCATCAGCCTGTCCCCCACAAAGACGAGATTTTCCCGTTCACAGCCCAGCAGATCCGTTATGTAGTCCACCGTGGCGGTCATGGGTTTGCCCATTACAAGGGGACGTTTTCCGGTGGATGCGGCAAACAGCTCGATCATGGAACCGGTATCCGGCATAAAGCCCTCCGCGGTGGGGCAGTTGAGGTCGGGATGGGTGGCGATGTACAAAGCGCCCTCGCTGATATACTTCGCCGCCTTGTTGATCTTCTCGTAGGTCAGGGTGGTGTCAAAGCCCAGCACGACTATATCCGGGGACTCCTGAACCAGGTTGATACCGCCCTTTTCAAAGTCCGCCGTCAGACGCTCGTTGCCAAGGAGATAGACCCCCTTGCCCGGGTAATGTTTGTTGAGGTAGTCGATTGTAACGTGGGAGGAAATTATGATCTTATCCTCCGCCACGGGGAAACCCATATTTTTGAGCTTCTCTCCGCACACCCGGACGTCATTTGAGGAGTTGTTGGTGAAGAAATAAAAATCCAGCCCCTTCTCCTTAAGGCCCCCAACAAAATCCGCCGACCCGGGTATCAGACGGCTGCTGAGGTAAAAAGTGCCATCCATGTCGATAATAAAATATTTTGTTTTTTCAAACAGCTTGTGCCTTGCCAAGAGATATCACAGCCTTTCCGTAGAGCAGTTTAACACAATCAGCAAAAAATAACAAGGAAAAGCAGAGAGAAATAAATATTTCTTGCAAAGCCCCGGCAATTTTGATATAATCATCAGCGTAACGTTTACATATGCGCACCCGTGGCGGAATTGGCAGACGCGCCGGATTTAGGATCCGGTATTGAAAGATGTGCAGGTTCGATCCCTGTCGGGTGCACCAGAAAAGGTTCATCTTTTGGCAGACAAAAGATGAACCTTTTCAACTAAATCCGTCCTTTCGGACGGAAGAAATCCTCACTTCGTTCGGATGAAATCGCCTTCGGCGGTGAAATTCCGCTTTGCGGGATGAATGGATGGATTTAATTTCACCGTGAGCGTAAGCGAACGATTTCACCAAAGGCAAGGACTTTGATTTCACCGAGGCGGAGCCTCGATTTCACTGTTGCAGCCATTGTATCTTTATGCAACTATATTATTGAGGTGATTACTTTGGCAGAGAATAAACTGTCTGAAATATCAGCAGAAAAAATGAGCAAATCATAAATAACATGTACCTTTTAGGCGTTTTTTTGCTTGGAAATGTACCTTTTGGGCGCACTTATACATTAAAATCATCCGGTCAATCCGGGGGATTATTTGCACCTGAAGTCGCACAAAAAGATCAAAGGACCGGAGCAGCTCCGGTCCTTTTGGTATATATTATTTCATATTAAAATCCGCCGAAGGGATTCTGGAAGAAGTCGAACACATTGATCGAGGTGGTCTCTTCCTCAACTTCCTTCTTGGTTTCGGTGGAGCCCTTATCCTCGATGAGCTTTACCTCAACGTCAAAGGTTGTGACCTTGTAGTTGTTGCTTATTCTGTAAATAGTCAGCTTGAGGGTGTCGCCCACCTTGCCCTTTTCAACCGCGTCAAGCAAAACGTCGGCAGTGGTCATGGGCTTGCCGTTGACAGCTGTGATAAGGTCGTATTTCTGAGCCTGGGTGCCTGTAAACGCGCTGCCGTCCTCGATCTCGCCGATTATCAGGGAACCTGCCGGCAGACCCTTGAGTTGAACCACCATATTGTAATACTGGCTGGAGGTCGCGGGCACGTACTTTATACCGAGCTTGGGTCTGTTGGGAACATAACCGTAGGCGATAAGATCATCCACAACTGATTTTGCCGTTTTGATGGGGATTGCAAAGCCCATGCCCTCATATTCGGTGTTGACTATTTTGAGCGAGTTGATGCCGATGACCTGGCCGTAAACATTCACAAGAGCACCGCCAGAGTTGCCGGGATTGATGGCCGCGTCGTGCTGGATACATTCCATCGTATATGTGCTGGTAACTGAACGGTCAATGGCGGAAACCATACCCCCTGTGAAGGAGCCAAAGAATTCTGTTCCGCCGGGGTTGCCCATGGCATAAACAGGTTCGCCGACTTTAAGCGCGGCGGAATCGCCGAACTCTGCGGCAGTGAGGCCTGTGACCTTGATCTTGACAACGCCCACATCGGTCTTTGAATCGTAGCCCACCATTACCGCATCGTATTTCTTTGAATCGTAGAGCTGGACAGTGATGCCGCCTGTAGCGCCCGCGATAACGTGAGCGCAGGTGACCACATATGTGTACTCACCGGCCTTATCCGCGCCCATGATTATTCCTGTGCCCTCGCTGGCGATGGAGTCCGAATTCTTTGCGTAGCAGATGATGCCGACTATTGACTTCTGAACCTTGCTCGCTATCTGAACCGGCGTGAGAGCGCCCTTGATCGCTGCGATTGAAGCATCTGCGCTGGGGGTCTTGGCTATATCCATTTGGGTGTCGTCGGAGTTTGCTGCGTGGCCTTCCTCTGACTGGACGGTTTTCTCCGCTACGCCGGTGTTGGATCTCTTGCCGAAGAGTGAGCCTGCGCCGAAGGCGATGGAAATGACCACCACGATCGCCACAAGGCCGGTAAAGATCTTTACGCCCTTTTTCCTGCCCTTGTTCTTTGGCTTTGCGCCCTGATTGGGAACGCCTGTGCCGGGATAGTTATTGCCGTAAACAGGAGGTCTCTGCTGTGAATATCCGCCGTAACCGTTGCCGTACTGCCCCTGCTGTGAATAGGGGCTGTATGCGCTGTAATAGGTCGCGTTCTGCTGCTGGCCGCCGGTGGCATAACCGTTGCCGTACTGCCCGTTGTTCCCCTGTTCGGGGCGGTATTCCTCCGCCTTTTCGGTAAAGCTCTCTGCGGCGCCGGACACATCCTGCTGCGCGGTTTCTGCGCCCTCCGCATTTCCATATACAGCTTCCTGCTGTTCCGCTGCGGTTTCTTCTGCCTGAGCCTCAAAGGTCTCGCCGTTTGAGTTGCCGCTTTCCGGGGTAGCGTTCAGGTTTTCAAAATTTCTATCATACTCGTCCATTGTTAATACCTCCGTGCGTTTATTTGGATTGACCCTTGCGGATCTCTTTTGAACTTAAGCCTATTTTAACCTGCCAATATTAAAAAACTTTGAACATTGGATAAACTAATTTAAAAAATAATATTATCCTTACGTAAACAACAGCTTAATCCTCCGGAACTCCCGGCAGCTCAAAGGAGAACTCGGTATATTCGCCCTCCACGCTGTCCACTGTGATCTTGCCGTCGTGCATATCTATTATTGTTTTAACTATATATAAGCCAAGGCCTGCGCCCTTAACATCGTAGCTTCGGGATTTGTCCACCTTATAGAACCGCTCAAATATTTTCCCAAGCTCCTCCGACGGGATGCCCGCTCCGCTGTTCCTGATGGAGAAGAAGGCGGTGTTTTCCTCCGTCCTTCTCAGGGTGATGGCAATATAGCCTGACGGCTCGGTGAATTTGATGGCATTGTCCACCAAATTATAAACCACCTGGTTTATCATTGATTCGTCCGCGTTCACATAAACGCTGCCGATCTCCTCCAGCCCGTGCACCTCTATACATTTGTTTTCTATAACGTGCTCAAATGACAGCAGGGTCTTGAACACCATATCGCTGAGGTCAAAGGTGGTTATGTTCAGCTCAAGCTCCCCCGCCTCGCTTTTGGACATATTCAGCATACCGGTAACCAGCCGCGAAAGCCGCTTGATCTCGTCCGAGACCGTAGTAAGGTACTGCGCGTGTTTATCCTCGGGGATAGTGCCATCAAGTATACCGTCAATAAAGCCGCTTATTGTGGTCATTGGGGTTTTCAGCTCGTGGGAGACATTCGCCACAAAGCTCCTGCGCGAGGTTTCCATTGTGGCAAGGGCCTTTGCCATGGCGTTCAGCGCCCCGGCAAGCTCGCCCAGCTCGTCGTCGTCCTTTATGGTGACCCGATAGCTGAAATCGCCCTTTGAGTATCGGCTTGTGGCAATCGCCATCTGCCTCAGGGGCTTTATCATCCGGTAGGACATAACGTATATAACAACAAAGGCAATGAACAGCGACAGCGCCGCGGACACTAAGAACATCCTCAAAAGATCGGAGACATACTCCCCGGCTCCGTTGGCAAAGTACCTTGTGGCGCAGACAACGCCCACTATGCTGTCGTCTATAACGATCGGCTCAGCAACTATGAATCTCCTTTCACGGAAGGCCCCGTCCATATTGCTGATCTCCGTCACGCTGCCGTTTTTGACCGCATCCAATATTCTGCCGGACAGTACATAATTGTCGTGAATAACACAGCCGCCCATAACTATCATATTCTGATGCAGCTGCTCCTTGCAGTAGATCACTTTCCCCGTATCAACACTGCAAACCACAATGTCCGAATCAATAGCCTTTGAAATTGTGCTGAGCATATTCAGCAGGATCCTTGCCGAGTTCCTCGTGCTGGGCGTGTCCATATAGTCCTCATCCCTGCCGGGGTCAAACATATCGGTCGTGACCGAGGCTATGTTTTTGACGTTTTCCTGCATCAGTTTTATTTTCTCCCTGGACCAGTACCGGGCGCCGAAAAGGGTCAGCGCCGAGCCAAGGATAAATATGCCGGCCAGTATCACGGAGGACATTGTGAAGAAATACCTCCTGAACAGTTTACTGTTGCGGCTTATATTGCGGTGATTTCTGAGAAAGGTTCTGTTTACCCTGGACAAAACGATCATTCCTTGGTCTCAAATTTATAACCTACGCTCCATACGGTTTTAAGGCTCCACTTGTCGGATACGCCCTCCAGCTTTTCGCGGAGGCGTTTGACGTGGACGTCCACGGTTCTTGAATCGCCGAAATAATCAAAGCCCCAGACCTCGTCCAGCAGCTGATTTCTTGTAAAGACTCTGTTTGGGTTGCTTGCAAGGTGATAAATCAGCTCCAGCTCCTTGGGGGGAGTGTCCACCTTTTCTCCCTTTACGCACATTTCATAATTTGTCAGGTTGATCGTCAGGTTGTCGTAAGAGACTTCCTTTACCCCTGCTTCGGGCTTGTCCGCATTAAAGCGCCTGAGCACAGCCTTGACTCTGGCCACAAGCTCCTTTGTATCAAAGGGCTTGACGATATAATCATCCGCTCCCAGTTCAAGACCCAGCACCTTGTCGAACACCTCGCCCTTGGCGGT
>CAMOTT010000052.1 GCA_946626015.1 uncultured Clostridia bacterium
AAGCTCGGTACGGTGCTTGATATATAGAGGATCCACCAGCGGAAAATAGTTGTTTATGTTGCCCGTTGCCTGCCAGCTCCAGAAGGCGGGACCGGAAAGGCAATCCAGCGCATAGGGGGCGCTCAAGCCGATATCCCGGAGAGTGTGATACCACACACACTCAGCTCCCACTGTGGAAAGGGGCATATTTATGCCGTTCATCGCCATAAAGTCGATCTCCCATTCCCATTGCTCCCAAGTCCACCAGCAGGTGGAGTAACTAAGGGCGGGGTAGCTCAGGTATGCCCTTTTTTCCTGAAGGATGACGCTGCGTATCTTTTCGGGCGGCAAGGGCAGTTTTTTGAATCTTATGTCGATTTTTTGGTTGCCGCAGTGGGACAAGTTTACGTTAAAACAAAGCTTCAAATACTTATAATAGGCCGCCGCAAGGCTGATCTTGCAGTCGCCTCTGAGCACCAGCCGGCCGTTTACGCCTTCGATCTCATAGACATTTTTGCCGTTTTCGGCGGCAATGTATTCAATGTCCACCAGCTCTGCCAGCTGGGGAGTGTTCCTTTGGATCAGATCGAGCATGATTTATCATTTCCTTCCGCTGATTTGCACTAATGAATATCATAACAAAAAAACAAAAAATTCTCAACCTTTTTATGTGATGACGAATATCCCAGGAAAACAATGCCAATTATAAATCAGCGCAAAAACCGGGCTTTAATTCCATTTAATAAGTTAAATACTAAATACAAATCTTGACATAACGGCGCATAAGTAGTAGAATGACATGGTAATTATTTGTAAAATCGCTTCATATTTATGTTTTGATATTATTTTTACAAAACGAAAAGCAAAGAAAGGAAACAATCAAAGCATTTCCGGGAAGTTTTTCCGGAAATTGACAATTGGTAGAATTTATGCAAAAAGATAAAGATTTATTTGAAAGCAAAGCGTCGGCAAAGTCCGGGCGCGGCCTTGCGGGCGGTTTTCACCACAAAAAGAAAACCAAGTCCGGCACAAAGCAGGCGGAACCTGCGGCGCATCAAAAATCCGTGTTGAGCCAAAGAGCTTCGGCGGGGCAAAAACAGACCTCGGCGAAACAGGCGGCAAACGCCAAAAAGAATTCGTCAAGAAAAAAAGAAAGTGTCAAAAAAGAAAGTGCATTATCCAAAGCCGGCGGCAGAAAATCAGCAAAAAAGCCTTCGGTAAAAATCGCGTTTCTGGGCGGTCTTAACGAGATCGGTAAAAATATGACCGTCTATGAGTGTGAAGGCGAAATGATAATCGTCGACTGCGGCCTTGCGTTCCCGGATCCCGATATGTTCGGCGTGGATCTTGTTATTCCCGATTTTTCGTATCTTGAACGCAACGCGGAAAAGATCAAGGGTATTTTTATCACCCACGGGCACGAGGATCATATAGGCGGTCTTTCGTATTTGCTTAAAACCGTCAATGTTCCGGTTTATTCAACAAAGCTGACCATCGGGCTCATAAGCAGCAAACTCAAGGAGGAGAAATTCCTTAACAAAGCCAAACTTAACGTTGTTTCTCCGGGGGATAGAGTCAAGGCGGGCGGCTTTGAGGTGGAATGTATCCACGTCAACCATTCCATACCCGACGCCCTTGCTTTCGCCATCCGCTGCAAGGGAGGCACGATTATCCAGACCGGTGACTTCAAAATAGACACCACTCCCATAGACGGCGGTATGATCGACCTGGCAAGGTTCTCTCAGATAGGCTCCGAGGGTGTGCTGTGTATGCTTTCGGACTCCACAAACGCGGAGAAAACCGGTTTCAGCGCCAGCGAGCGCAAGGTGGGCGAATCCCTTGAAAATCTTTTCCGCAAAGCGGGAAACAGAAGAATATTCGTTGCTACCTTTGCCTCAAACATCCACAGAGTCCAGCAGATAATCAACGTTGCCCATATGCTCAAACGCAAGGTTGCGCTCTCCGGCAGAAGTCTGGAGAACGTTGTTGCAATAAGCGCGGAACTTGGCTATATCAACATTCCTGCAGGCATACTTATCGGCATTGACAGCATAAAGAAATATCCCCCCGAGCAGCTTGTTATTATTACAACAGGCAGTCAGGGTGAGCCCATGTCCGCCCTTACACGTATGGCGATGTCGGATCACAGGGTAGTGGCTATCTGCCCCAATGATTACGTTATCATTTCCGCCACACCCATCCCCGGCAACGAAAAAACCGTGGGCAGGGTTATAAATGAGCTGATGAAGCTGGGCGCCGAGGTGGTCTACGAAAAAATGTACGATATCCACGTGTCAGGCCACGCCTGTCAGGAGGAGCTTAAGATAATGATGGGCATTGTAAAGCCCAAGTACTTTATACCCGTTCACGGCGAACAGAAGCATCTGCGAAAGCACGCCGGGCTTGCCGAAAGTGTGGGTATAGACCGAAAAAATATTTTTGTGGCGGATAACGGTAATGCTATCGAGCTTTCGGAGAGAGGGATCAAAGAGCTGCCTCCGGTTGCGGCCGGCAGGGTCTTTGTGGACGGTTACGGTGTGGGCGACGTAGGCAACGCCGTACTTCGGGACAGAAAGAACCTTTCGCAGGATGGACTTATAGTGGTCTCTGTCTCGATCGACGTAAAAATGGGCTTGCTCCTGGCCGGCCCGGAGATAGTCTCCAAGGGCTTTGTCTACGAAAAGGATGCGGAGGATCTTTTTGAGGAGGCCAGGGAAAGGGTAGAAGCAGCGCTTGAAAAATGCTTGAGAAAAAGCCGTGTCGATATCCCGGCGATCAAATCAAAAATAAAAGACGAAGTATCAAAGCTAATGTATGAGCGCACAAAGAGGAGCCCGATAGTTTTACCCGTTGTTTTAGAGGAATAACTACGGCCTAAAATATCAGTGAGAAGGGCAGGTGCTTTATCCATGAACCGTAACAGAATAGTTATGAGGAACGTCTTTTTTGTTGTCTCTTTTGTGGTGATGACCGCTTTCGCAGTGGTGACCGCCGTGTTCTTCAACAAAATACTTGCCGCGGTGGAGGCCGGCTTCGTGGTGGTCTCCGCTATGTCCGTAACGGTTTATACTTTGCTGACCAGAAAAAGCGCCGAGAGCTTTTTTGCCGCCCTTGCCGAAAATTACGATTTCGGGGACGAAAATTCCTTTAAAAACTTTCCGCTTCCCATACTCGTGGCCGATCCCGAGGTAAGGGTAAAGTGGTTCAATAAACTGTTCTATGACTGCTTTTCCGAAAGCGGCGGCCTGCGCAGGAACAGCGCCATGGAGATACTCGGAGAAAAGGGCATAGCTTCCCTTGAAAAAACAGGCTGCGCTGATATCAGGTTCGGCAGCAAAGCCTATACGGTCTACTCAAATACAATCGAATACAAACAGAACCCCTACATGGTCATGTATTTTGTGGAGAATACGGAGCTCAAGGATACAGCTGCGGAATATGCCAGCTCAAGACCCAACGTCATTCTGATCTCACTTGACGGAGTTGATGAGGTTCGTCAGAGCTTTAAGGAGAGCGAGTGCGCAGAGATACGCAGCGGTATTGAGGGAATTATAGAAAAATGGAGCTCGGAATATCCCTGTATCCTCCGCAAGGTTGACGGGGACCGATACATAATAATTTCCGAAAAACGCAGTCTTGACAAAATGATACAGTCAAGATTTGATGTGCTGGATAAAGTCAGAAAATACGCTTACAAAAGCGCGGACGCTCTTGGCCTGACCCTTTCCATAGGCGTGGGTCAGGGCGAGGATCTCACCGAGTGCGAGAACAACGCCAGGCAGGCTCTGGATATGGCTCTGGGGCGTGGCGGAGATCAGGCGGCGGTGAAAAACAAGGATATGTCCTATGAATTCTTCGGCGGTGTTTCAAAGGGCGTCGAAAAGAAGGCCAAGGTTAAGGTCAGGATCATTGCCACCGCCGTTTCGGAGCTTTTCCAGATGAGCGACAATATCATCGTTATGGGGCACAGGTTTTCCGACCTTGACTCTCTGGGAGCGGCTGTAGGTCTTTGCGCAGCAGGCAGAGCTTTCGGCAAAAACGTACGCATTGCCATAAACAAGAACAAGTCTTTGGCTACTCCGCTGATAAACAGGATGGTCAGGGAGGGCGTAAGCGATGTGCTTATTGAGCCGGAGGCGGCAGTTAAGCAGATCAACAGCAATACTCTTTTGGTGATAGTTGATACCCATATAGCAGAGTTCCTTGAGCACACGCCGTTATACAACGCGGCAAGCAAGGTAGTCGTTATTGACCACCACAGGAAGTCCGTCAATTACATGAGCGAAAAAGTTGTTATTTTCTACCATGACCCAACTGCATCCTCCGCCTCCGAGATGGTTACGGAGATGCTGCAGTACATGACCGTTCCTCCTGCGGTAAACAAGCTGGAGGCAGATTCGCTGCTTTCAGGTATTATGCTGGATACGCGCAACTTCGTGCTCCGCGCGGGAGCCCGCACCTTTGAGGCGGCGGCCTATCTGCGCAACAAGGGCGCGGACACTGTGCGCGTAAAGCAGCTGTTCTCGACCGACATGGAGAGTCACAGGCTCAAAAATCAAACGGTTATGAATTCCGTCGCATTTTACAACTGCGCTATTTCCGTAGCGGATTTTAAATCTGACAATATCAGGGTCATTTGCGCTCAGGCGGCGGATGAGATGCTCAGCATCGAGGGCGTGGAGGCTTCGTTTGTGATATTCAAGAGCAATGACGTTATCAATATTTCCGCCCGGTCTCTGGGGGATGTCAATGTTCAGTTAGTTATGGAGATGCTGGGCGGCGGCGGTCACCAGACCATGGCGGCGGCTCAGCTGGATGCCAACGATTATTCAATAGAATCCGCCACGGTCAAGCTCAGGGAGGCCATCGGCGATTATTATATGCAACAAAATAAACAGTGACAGTATACAGGAACGGAGTGTTTAGAATGAAAGTCGTACTTAAACAGGATGTTAAAAATTTGGGCAAAAAGGGTGAGCTTGTCAACACATCGGACGGCTATGCCCGCAATTTTCTTTTCCCCAGAGGCTTGGCTGTTGAGGCAAATTCTCAGGCTATGAACGAGCTGAAGAACAGAGAGGACGCTGAAAAATACAGAATAGCCACCGAAAAGGCCAACGCTCAGGCTTCGGCGGACAAAATGAACGGAAAAACCATAAAGATGACCGCGAAAGCCGGTCAGAACGGCAGGCTGTTCGGTTCAGTTACCGCCAAAGAGATCGCGGAACAGATAAAAAAGGAATTTGACGTTGATGTGGACAAGCGCAAGATAGTGATGGAGGATATCAAGTCCTTCGGTACATACAGTGTTGAAGTCAAGCTTTATAATGGAATAAACGCAACCTTCTATGTTGCTGTGGGAGAATAAAAGTTAAAGATTGGAAAAATTATGGACAGCTTTGTTGATATCGACAACATAAATATGCCCTTCAGCATGGAGGCGGAGCAGGCGGTTCTGGGTTCGATCCTGGTGGAACCGTCCTGCATTTACGTTGCCATGGCGCACCTTAAGCCGGATTATTTCTATCTGGCTCAGCACAGAGCGATTTTCTCAATAATGATGGAGGTTGAATCCTCCGGCGGCAAGATCGACCCGCTTGTGGTGCTTGAAAAGCTCAAGAGGGATGACGTCTATGACGACGCCGGCGGCAAGAATTATCTGTTCCAGCTGGCTCAGATGGTGCCCTCCACGGCAAATATCGAATCCTACGCGAAGATCGTCCGGGAGAAATATTACGTCCGGGCTTTGATAACCGTTTCAAAAGAGACAATCGCAAATGCGGTGGATGACAGCGAAAACGCGGATATCCTGCTGGATTCAGCGGAGCAGAGGCTTTATGATATCAGGCACGGAAAGGTCACCTCCGGCCCCTCAAGGCTCAGCGATATCATTATCAACGACGTTTATGATACCCTTCAAAAGATCTCGTCTCCGGACAGGGATCAGTACAAGGGCATCTCCACAGGTTATTCGGATCTGGATAATATTTTGTCAGGACTCAATAAATCGGACCTTATACTTATTGGCGCCCGCCCCGCAATGGGCAAAACCAGCTTTGCGCTCAACATAGCGAGGAACGTCTCCCTTTTGGGCAAAAAGAAAGTGCTGTTCTTTTCCCTGGAAATGACAAAGGAACAGCTTGCCCAGCGTGTGCTTTCAACCGAGGCGAGGGTCTCGGGCATCAAGATGCGCAACGGTAATTTTGACGGGGAGGACTGGAAGCAGATCAGCCAGGCGACGGAGGTGCTCAGCCAGTGCGACCTGTATTTTGACGACTCTTCAAACATAACCGTCTCCGAAATGAAGGCGAAAATACGCAGGCTCAGGAATGTTGACTGCGTTATCATAGATTATCTGGGTCTTATCTCCTCGGGCGTAAAAAAAGAAAACCGTGTGCAGGAAATTTCCGAGATAACCCGTAATCTTAAGATGATGGCAAAAGATCTCAATATTCCGGTGGTGTGCTGCGCCCAGCTTTCAAGAGGAACCGAGGCGAGGGGAAAATCCCACAGACCCCAGCTTTCCGACCTGCGTGAATCAGGCTCTATCGAGCAGGATGCGGATATAGTCATGCTGCTTTACAGACCGAATTATTACAATAACGATACTGACAACACTGTTGATGACGATGAAGAAAAAGAAGAAGACAATACAGTGGAAGTGATCGTTGCCAAAAACAGACACGGCTCCACGGATACCGTAAAACTCGTTTTTGACGCGGAACACACCCTGTTCCTTGCCATTGAGAGGTTGAGAAATGACAGCTAAGGTTCTATCTGCCATTGAACGCTTCGGGATGCTTTCGCAGGGCGATACGGTCGTGGCAGGGGTCTCGGGAGGAGCGGATTCCTCAGCTCTGCTTTATATCCTCAACAAAATCAAGGACAGCTACGGTATCAGGCTTATCGCCGCCCATGTGAACCATTGCTTGAGGGGCGAGATGGCGGACAGTGACGAAAAATTTGTCAGGGACATGTGCTTTGAATTGGGAGTTGAGTGCCGTGTTCTCAGGGCGGATATCAGAGCCATGGCGGAAAAAGAAGGCGTCGGGCTTGAGGAGTGCGGGCGAAACGTCCGCTATGAGTTTTTTTCTTCGATCTGTTCCAGCGCAAAGATAGCCACCGCCCACACTCTGAGCGACAAAGCCGAAACGGTTTTGTTTAACCTGACCAGAGGGAGCACCCTTCACGGGCTGCGAGGTATACCGCCGGTGAGGGGTAATATAATCCGGCCGCTGATAGATTGCACCCGGAGCGAGATAGAGGCGTTTTGCCGCGATGAGGGCATAGGTTACGTTACGGATCTGTCTAATTTTCAGTGTGATTATTCCCGGAACAGGATAAGGCTGAATGTTATACCGGAGCTTAAGAAGATAAATCCTGCCTTTGAGTCCGCCGTTTTGCGCTGCGCAGACAGCTTGTCGGCGGATGACGAGTATCTTTTGCTGGCGGCGAAGGAGCTTATCGAAAAAGCAAAAAGCGGTGACGGTTATGCCGCGGAAATTCTCGCGCAAGCCCATGAGGCTGTCAGAAAAAGAGCGCTGGCAGGGCTTATGAAAAAGGCGGCCGGGGCTGTCCCCACCGGCAGACAGGTGGAGATTGTTGACGGTTTGCTGAAAACAGGCGGCGGAGTTCAGCTGGAGGGTGGAGTGACCGCGGCTGTAAAGGGCGGACTCCTTTTCTTTAAAGATAAGCCCCAAAAAAGGGAACCTGTCTGTTGGAATGAAAAATTTGTTGATAATTGTGCAGTATTACCTTTTGGAAAGGCTTATTTAAAAATTATTAACACTTCAGACAGCAAAAACACACAAAAATTTAACAAAAAGCTATTGGAATGCAGTTTTGACTATGGTAAAATATGCGGTAGTGTTTATTGTAGGAATAAAATAGATGGCGACGCTGTCAGGCTGGGGAAAAGGAACTGTACAAAGTCTTTGAAAAAGCTCTTTAACGAGGCGAAAATCCCACCGGAACAGCGCGGAAAACTGGTCGTTGTCTGTGATGACCGGGGCATTGTGTGGGTGGAAAATTTCGGTTGCGCCCAACGGTGCCTTGTGGGTGACGATACGACCGAGATAGCTGAAATACAAATAGCGAGAGAATGAGGGGTGCTGTTATGTTAGAGGATATTTCAAAGGTTTTACTTACAGAGGAACAGATTAGAGAAATTGTTGAAAGGCTTGGCAAGCGAATAACTGAGGACTATAAGGATAAAAATTTACTTATGGTCGGTATACTCAAAGGCTCCGTGATGTTTATGGCGGATCTCATCCGTGAAGTCAAGATCCCGTGCAGGATAGACTTTATGTCTGTGTCAAGCTACGGCAGCGGCACCGAATCCACCGGCGCCGTCAAAATAATAAAGGATCTTGACATAAACCTTGAAGGCTATGATCTGCTGATCGTTGAAGATATCCTTGACAGCGGCAAGACCCTTGATTATATAACAGGTATCTTAAAGACGCGCAGGCTCAACAGCATACGTATCTGCACCTTCCTTGACAAACCCGAGCGCAGGGTAGTGGATTTGAAGGCGGATTACAGCGGTACCACCGTTCCGGATGAGTTCGTTGTGGGTTACGGCCTTGATTATGATGAAAAGTACAGAAATCTGCCGTTTTTAGGTGTGCTTAAAACGGAAGTATACGCGAAATAATCTGACAGTTGTGAATTGGAGTGACGTTTTAAATTGAAACAGGATAACAAGCCAGCTTTAAAAAACAGGAAGATAGTTACTGTCCTTATATATATCCTTGTCCCGGTTATGCTCATAGCTTCCATGTATTTCTTTATGAACTCGCAAAAGAAAGAAAAGATGGAATACTATGAGATCGTGGGCTTTTTCAACAGCGGAAAGGTAGAGGAATATTCTCTTAATATAAGCAGCGGAGAAATGCGCTATAAGCTTAGGGGCGAAAAAGATGTAAAGGTATATTCCGTACCCAATGTGAGCATCTTTATTGAGGATGTTCACGAGCAGGTGATGGAATATAACAAAGCAAATCCGCAAAACCCCATCAAAGTCGAGCTGATAAAAGGTGAAAGCGGCTCATGGATAGTGAGCCTTTTGCCAACGGTATTGATGTTCGTTTTGCTGGGCGGTCTGTTCTTTGTGGTCATGAAGAAAATGAATCAGACCATGACCAGCGAAAACAACCGCACCATAAGTTTCGGCAAGGCCCGCATAAAACGGGCAAAGGATGAAAAGAACAAAAAAACCTTTGCCGACGTTGCGGGAGCGGACGAAGAGAAGGAAGAGCTCAAAGAGATAGTTCAGTTCCTCAAGGATCCCTCAAAGTTCAACGAGCTTGGCGCAAGGATCCCCAAGGGCGTTCTCCTTGTGGGCCCTCCCGGCACAGGTAAAACGTTGCTCGCAAAGGCCGTGGCAGGTGAGGCCAGCGTGCCGTTTTTCTCCATCTCGGGTTCAGATTTCGTTGAGATGTACGTCGGCGTCGGCGCGGCTCGTGTCCGCGACCTGTTTGACGAGGCAAAGAAGAGCTCTCCGGCCATAATATTCATTGATGAGATCGACGCAGTGGGTCGTCACCGCGGCGCAGGTATGGGCGGCGGTCACGATGAGCGCGAGCAGACTCTTAACCAGCTGCTTGTTGAAATGGACGGTTTTGGAGTAAACGAGGGCGTTATAATCATCGCCGCCACCAACCGCCCGGATATACTTGACCCGGCGCTTCTCAGACCGGGGCGTTTTGACAGACAGGTGACCGTAGGTTATCCGGATATAAAGGGCAGGGAGGAAATACTGAAGGTTCATGCCAGAGGCAAGCCTTTGGCTCCGGACGTTGACTTGTCCAAGATAGCAGGCTTTACTGTAGGCTTTACCGGCGCTGATCTTGAAAACCTTCTCAACGAGGCAGCTCTCCTTGCGGCAAGGAACGACAAAAAGGCCATTACCAGCGCCGAGATAGAGGAGGCCACCATCAAGGTGGTTGTGGGTACAGAGAAAAAGTCCCATAAGATGACTGACAAAGAAAAAAGACTCACAGCTTATCATGAGGCAGGTCACGCAGTTGCCACATATTGTCTGGAGGGTCAGGATCCGGTTCAGCAGATATCCATTATCCCCAGAGGTATGGCCGGAGGATATACCATGTCCATTCCCACGGAGGATAAGAAATATTCCTCAAGGAACCATATGCTTGATGATATCGTAGTGCTGCTGGGCGGCCGTGTCGCTGAGGCGATAGTGATAGGCGACATTTCCACCGGCGCCTCCAATGATATCGAAAGGGCAACGGAAATTGCCCGTAAAATGGTTGCGAAATACGGCATGAGCAATCTCGGCCCCATAGCCTTCAGCTCGGATAACGATGAGGTCTTCCTCGGCAAGAGCTTCAGCCATACACGCAGCTATTCCGAAAATACTGCTGCAAAGATAGATGAAGAGGTAAGCAATATCATAAACGCAGCTTATGAAAGAACGACAGGCATTTTGTCATCCAACCTTGACAAGCTTCACAGTGTTGCAAACCGGCTGTTTGAGGTTGAAAAGATCGGCGGCGAAGAGTTTGAAAAGATCATGAAGGGCGAGGACACAGGCTCTTCTTCCGATACCGAGGAGTAATAACCTGTACTCAATTAAGGAGGGTTTTTATGGCGGCAAAATCAACCTATGGCAATGACAGTATCAAATTATTGAAGGGCGCTGACCGTGTGCGGAAGCGCCCCGCTGTTATATTCGGCTCAGATGGAATAGAGGGCTGTCAACATTCTATTTTTGAAATTATCTCAAACTCCATAGATGAGGCGCGTGAAGGTTACGGCGATAAAATAATCGTCACCCGGTTCCTTGACCACTCGGTGGAGGTACAGGATTTCGGCCGCGGCATCCCGGTGGACTATAACGAGAAGGAAAAGAGATACAACTGGGAGCTTGTGTT
>CAMOTT010000053.1 GCA_946626015.1 uncultured Clostridia bacterium
GGCGTTGGCAGTATCGGCGAGTATGCCGTTTTCAAGGCTGCTGTCCAGCCTGCTCACGGAAGCGGAGGCCTCGGAGCGGCTGTAACCCAGGGAGATGAGAGCCTTGACGGCCTCCTCCGCGCCGGAGGAAACGGAAGCCGGTGGAGCGGCAAGGCCGCCGGTATCCATGGCGGAGATATCCGCCGCCAGCTTGTTCTTAAGCTCAAGGATTATCCTCTGAGCGATCTTTGCTCCTACGCCCGGGGCGGCGGTGATGGATTTTGCGTCCCCGGAGGCGACGCAGAGAGCCAGTTGATCCACTGTCATTTGAGAAAGTATGGAAAGTCCGGCCTTGGGCCCCACACCGGTGACGGAGGTCAGGAGCTTAAAGCCCTCCAGTTCTTTTTTATCGGCAAAGCCGAAAAGATCCAAAGCGTCCTCACGAACGTTGAGGTAGGTAAAAAGGGTGGCTTTTCCTCCCACGCCGCCTATCTTGCGCAGGGTGTTCAGGGTGGTAAAGCAGCTGAAAGCCACGCCGTTGCAGTCTATGGCCACGGAGTTCGTGTCAATATATACTATTTCACCTGTCAGGGAATAAAACAAAAAATCACCTCATAAACAGAGAGTTGGCGGAGTGGGCGTGGCAGATGGCCATTGCGAGGGCGTCAGCCACGTCGTCGGGCTTGGGTATCTTTTCAAGATTGAGGAGCAGCCTGGTCATTTCCTGTATCTGGTTCTTCTCCGCTCTGCCGTAGCCCACCACGCTCTGCTTGACCTGCAGAGGGGTGTATTCGTGGATGCTGACGCGGTTCTGCTGGGCGGCCAGAAGCAGCACGCCCCTTGCCTGGCTCACGTCAATGGCGGTTTTCGCGTTGGTGTTGAAAAAGAGCTTTTCTATGGCCATGGCGTCCGGGTGCCAGGTGTTTATCAGCCTGACGGCTCCGTCGTAGATAGCCTCCAGACGCTCGTTAAAGGGGGTGCCCGCGGCGGTGGTTATGGCTCGGTAGTCCAGCACCTTGAAATGGTTATTCAAATATTCCACGACCCCGGTGCCCACAATGGCGTAGCCGGGATCAATTCCCATTATTATCATTTTTTCTGCTCCCGTTCACGTATCACAAACCGGGTGGGCGTGCCCTCCAGCCCGAAGACCTCCCGGATCTGATTGTCCAGATACCGCTGATAGCTGTAATGGAAAAGCTCCTTGCGGTTGACAAAACACACAAACGTGGGGGGACGGGTAGAGGCCTGTGTCATGTAGTAGATCTTGAGCCTTCTGCCCTTGTCCGTTGGGGGCTGTACCCGGGCGGTGGCGTCGGCCAGCACATCGTTAAGCTTGCCGGTGGAGATGCGCATGGCGTTCTGGGTGTCCACAAACTTGATAAGCTCAAACAGGCGGTCAAGCCTTTGACCCGTTTTTGCCGAAATAAATATGATGGGCGCGTAGGACATAAAGGAAAAATCCTTCATCAGCTTTTTGCGGTAGTCGTCCATGGTTTTACCGTCTTTTTCGATGATGTCCCATTTATTTACCGCGATAACGCAGCCCTTGCCCAGCTCGTGAGCCATACCGGCGACCTTGGAGTCCTGCTCCGTGAAGCCCTCGGCGGCGTCGATCATGATCACGCAGACCTGCGCCCTCTCAACGGCCATCCTGGCGCGGATAACCGAATATTTCTCAATAGCGTCGTCCACACGGCTCTTGCGCCGCAGGCCGGCGGTGTCGATAAAAACAAATTTGCCGAACCGGTTTTCAATGTAGGTGTCGGTTGCGTCCCTTGTGGTGCCTGCGATATCGGAAACGATGGCGCGCTCCTCGCCGGAAATGGCGTTGACAAGGGAGGATTTGCCCACGTTGGGCTTGCCGATAACCGCCACCTTGACGGTGTCGGAGTCCTCGTCCGTGTCCTTGTCCTCCGGAAAATATTTTATTACCTCGTCCAGCAGGTCGCCTGTGCCGTGGCCGTGCACAGAGGACACCTGAACAGGATCCCCCAGACCCAGGTTGTAAAACTCGTAAAATTCCATGGGCGGCTCGCCTATGGAGTCGCATTTGTTTACGCAGAGCACTATGGGCTTGCCGCTGCGCTGCAGCATGGCGGCAACCTCGCTGTCCGTGGCCACCACCCCGGTGCGCACATCGGTTACCAGAATGATAACGTCCGCGCTGTCAATGGCAAGCTGAGCCTGCCTGCGCATCTGTGAGAGGATGACGTCGTCCGAATAGGGCTCGATGCCGCCGGTGTCGATCAAAAGGAAGTGACGGTTGAGCCATTCGCAGTCTCCGTATATCCTGTCCCGGGTGACGCCGGGAGTGTCGTCAACAATGGAGAGCCTTGAACCGCAAAGCTTGTTGAAGAGGGTAGACTTGCCCACATTGGGCCTGCCTACGATAGCCACTACGGGTTTGCTCATATTATCCTTCCTTTCCTTACGGCTCTGCGGAAAGCCGTTATATGTTCAAAATTTTGCGGAGCAGCTCCTCGCCGTCATTGGGCACGGGGGTGACCGGGACGTTGAGCGCCCGGCTCAGCTGGTCCAGATCCGTGTCGTCCAGCATGATATCCCCCTCACGCCTGAGGGATACCGAGGGGATAAGCAGTCTGCCGCAAAGCTCCCTGCCGGAAAGCTGGGCTATTATATCCCTGCCGGTGAGCAGGCCCGCCACGGTGATGCTTTCTCCGAAAAAGTCATTCTTTACTTTATAGATTATAATATTTAAATTATGCCATTTTTTTCTCAATTCGTCAACTAATTCTTGCAATAAATCAAAGGCGGCCTCTCCCGTTGCCAGGCTGACGCTGATTTTTGCGTCAAAAGGAACCTGACCGGAGAGCTCTTCAAGCAGGAGCTCATCGTTGAGAGCCTGCAAAAATTCCTCTTTTAACGAGGCCCAGAGCCCCACGCCGTTTTCCAGCTGGGCAAACTCCCCATAGTAGTCCGCGTCCGGGATGGGAATACCGGCCTTAAGATAAAATTCGTCCGCCGGGTAGGCAATGCGTTCCCCGTGGTACCACATAAAGTGTATGTTGAAATCCTCGATGATATCTATTACCTTTTTCGCCCCTTCGGGGGTATAGGCCTCCAGGGGGTACAGCCCCTGGCGGTGGCAGGTGAGCCCCACGGGCACTGCCGCGATGCTCTGCACCGCCGGGTACAGCTTGCCAAGCTCTTTAAGGCTGAACTCAAGCTCCGCGCCGTCGTTTATACCGGGGCAGAGGACGAGCTGAGTGTTGAGCTTTATCCCTGCGTCGGCAAAGCGTTTGATGTAGGCGAGCACCTCCCCGGCGCGCCTGTTCTTCATCATCTTTACGCGCAGCTCCGGGTTCATTGTGTGCACGGAAATATTTACCGGGCTTATGTGCATTTCGATTATGCGGTCAACGTCCCGTTGGGTCATATTGGTCAGGGTCACATAGTTGCCGAAAAGGAAGGACATACGGGAGTCGTCGTCCTTGAAATACAGGCTTTTGCGCAGGCCTTCCGGGAGCTGGTCGATGAAACAGAAGACGCATTTGTTGGCGCAGTGCATCTGCTTGTCCATAAGGTAGGTCTCAAAACACAGCCCGATATCGTCATATTCGCCTTTCTTGAGCCTGAATTCACGGCGCGCCCCGGAGGGCTTTTCTATCAGCAGACGCAGCTTTTTCTCGCAGAGAAAAAAACGGTAATCCAGCACGTCGGAGATCTCTCTGCCGTTTATGCTTATGAGCCTGTCGCCGCCGTGGATATCAAGGGAAGCGCAGGGGGAACCGGGGGCAACGGATTCGATCAAAACCATACTGATTTCTCCCTAAAAATCACCAAAATAAACAGAAAAAACCCGTTTTTAGCAACAAAAAGGCAGAGGTGAAAAGCAAACCTGCTGTCCTCCTCTACCTGTTTTGCACTTAATTGTGTTCAAAAGGCATTATGCATCCTTTTCAACTATTTTTTTGCCGTTGTAGTATCCGCATTCAGGGCAAAGTCTGTGAGCTCTTTTCAACTCACCGCACTGCTTGCATTTCTCAAGCTGGGGAGCATTCATCTTCCAAACATTGGAACGTCTTTTATCACGTCTTGCAGACGAAACTCTTCTCTTCGGGACTGCCATTTGAGCACCTCCTTAAAAAACTTGCTGAAAAGTAGTTTTAATTATCCAAAAGCTGTTTCAATACCGCCAATCGGGGATCGACCGGCTTTTCACAACTGCATGGTCCTTCGTTAAGGTTCCTGCCGCACCGGGGACAAATGCCCTTGCAATCCTCCCTGCAAAGCAGCTTTGCGGGGAGAGAGAGGAAAATATCCTCCCTTACCAGCGGGTCAAGATCAAAACGGAAATTGTCGATCAGGATAAGCTCGTCATTGTCTTCGTGGTTGAGGTGGGTCACAAGGGTGTGCTCCACCGGAACGGCGAACTTGCGTTCAAGCTCCACGGCGCAGCGGTCGCACCGGGTAGAGAGCGTAAACACAGCCTCGGACGAAAGCTCAACTATACCCGCGCTGTTGCGCACACGACCCTTGACCCTGACGGGGGTGGTAAAAGGGCGGGAACCTGCGAATTCGCACTCAGACAAATCAAGCTGATAGTCGAAATCAAGGGATAAACCTATATTGTTAAACACGGGTTCAAGCTCGATAAACATAATTTCTCCCAATTAAACGACGCACATTAACAGATGTGCACGAAATATTATATATTCTGCAAGCACATTTGTCAACAATTATTTTTACACTTTTATCAAAAAATGCGATAAAAAGCCGTCAGGCTATTTTGCAGAACTCAAAAATGTATTCAGGGAGCTCTTCTTTGTCCGCCGAAATGGTGAAGGTGAACCTCTTGTCGGCGATAAGGCCGAGTTCATTGACGCGCTTGAGGAATTCGCCCAGTTTTTCAAGATCTTTGCCGCCGATCTTAAGGGTTGCGTCCACAAGGATGTCGGTTATGTCGTGGTCGCCGGAGCAGATGCCGCAGAGCAGACCGTAAAAAGCCTCGTAGTTGTCGATCTTGAACAGGTCTGTTTCAACAAGGCGAGCGCGGTAGTTGATGTCAAAGCGGAGGTTGTCGTTCTTCTCCACGCAGACTACGTTGCCGTTTGAGCTTTCTATGGTGCGGTCCACGGTTTCGATGAGCTTCTTGGTCTTGCCTGAACCCTTGCGACCGATGATCAGTGTTATCATTGTTTTAGTCCTCCTGAATTGTTATTGAAAGGTTATTTTAATCTTCTTTCGATGGCTTCCCGTCTGCCCTCGTGGCCGGGTTTGCCTAAAAGGGCGTACATATTCTTTTTGTAGTCCTCAACGCCGGGCTGATTGAAGGGATTGATCCCCAAAATGTAGCCGGACACGGCGCAGGCCTTCTCAAAGAAATAGATGAGCCAGCCCAGGGAATATTCGTCCTCACGCTCAAGCTCAAGGACGATGCTGGGTACTCCGCCGTCTTCGTGGGCGATGGCTGTTGCCTCAAATGCCTTGCGGTTGATAAAGGAGACCGTTTTGCCCGCAAGGAAGTTGAGCCCGTCCGCATTCTCCGGGTCGGCGGATATCTCGATATCCGCAAGGGGCTCGTTTATAAACACGACGGTTTCAAATATATGGCGCTCGCCCTGCTGGACGTACTGACCCAGAGAGTGGAGATCCGTTGAGAAGATGGCGGAAGCCGGGAACAGACCCTTGCCGTTCTTGCCCTCGCTCTCGCCGAAAAGCTGCTTGAACCATTCGCCCATCATGGCGAAGGCCGGTTCGTAGCTCACAGCGAGCTCGATCTTTTTGCCCTTGCGGTACATCACGTTGCGCATGGCGGCGTATTTGCAGCAATCGTTGTTGGCAACGTCCGGGTCAAGGTACTTGACGCGCGCGTCCGCCGCGCCCTTCATCAGGGCATCTATGTCAATACCTGCCACCGCAATGGGGAGCAGACCCACGGCGGTGAGCACGGAATACCTGCCGCCCACGTCGTCCGGGACAACAAAGGTTTGATAGCCGTTTTTGTCGGAGAGTTCCTTAAGCCTGCCTTTGGTTTTGTCCGTTGTGGCGAAGATGTGTTCTTTTGCGCCCTCCTTGCCGTACTTTTTCTCCAGCATCTGGCGGAAGATCTTGAAAGCTACCGCCGGTTCGGTGGTCTCGCCGGATTTGGAGATCACGTTTACCGAAAAATCCCTGCCCTCGCAGAGCTCAACGAGCTGAGCCAGATAAGAGGAGCTTATGGAGTTGCCGGCGAAATAGATCTCGGGAGCGCCGTTTCTCCTGCTGTTGAAATTTGCCGATTTTATGAACTCGATCACCGCGCGGGCGCCAAGATAGGAACCGCCTATGCCGATGACGATGAGAATATCGGAAGTGCTTCTGATTTTTTCCGCAGCTTTTTTGATGGCTTCAAACTCCGCCTTGTCGTAGTTTACCGGCAGGTCGAGCCACCCAAGGGAATAGTTGCCCATGCCGGTGCCTTCGTGGAGCGTTTTGAACGCGGCCTCCACCTCCGGCATGATAGCCGACATATCGTTGGCGGTGACGAAACTGTCCGCGTAACCTGTGTTAAGCTTAAGTGTCATTGTCAGTCTCCTCCAAGAGTAGATTGCCCATATATTGTAACCCAAAACGTTTATCTTTGCAAGCAAAAAGCCCATATTTATAAATAATTTTCAATTAACAATGGGAAACGGGCAGAAAATGCGGTTATCTTTGTAAAAAACCACAATAAAACGGCCTATGAACACAGGGCTGACAGCAGATTTTTGTAAACCCCTCCAAAGGTCAGGCGCTCCACGGCGTCCGGGGCGGTGAGGGGGTATTCCTTAAGCAGCTTATCCCCGAGGTACAGCTGCACGTTGCCCAGATACTGCCCCTTTTCCACGGGAGCCTCCACGTCCACGGCGAGAGAGATCTTCTGCTCCAGCTTGGTTTCGGAGCCTTTGGGCACCAACGCCGGGGAAAGCTCCGGGAGCCGGGGCTTTATCTGCCGGGTCACGCCCCTGAGCACGTTCACCGGGGCGATGGCTTTTGGGTCGATCTTCGGGGTCAGGGTGGAATAATTGGCAAAGCCCCAGTTGAGTAGGGCCTTCGCCCCGTTAAACCTGTCGTTGCTGCTGCCGCACCCCATGACCACGGCGATCAGGTGGGTGCCGTCGCGCTGGGCCGTGGCGGAAAGACAGCAGCCGGCTTTGTCGGTGGTGCCGGTCTTGAGACCGGTGGCTCCCTTGTAAAAGCGGACGAGCTTGTTGGTGTTCACCAGTTGGGTGGCGCCGTTGCGCAGGGAGTCCATCCAGGTGGTGGTGTATTTCAGAATGCTTTTGTGCTTGAGCAGCTCCCGGGACATCAGGGCGATATCGTGGGCGGTGGTGAGGTGGGTGTCGGTCTCGTCGTCAAGGCCGGTGCAGTTGTCGAAATGCGTCCGGGTCATGCCCAGCTCCGCCGCCCGGTCGTTGAGCATTTTCACAAAGCCCTCGTCACTGCCTGCAAGGAACTCCCCAAGGGCGGTGCAGGCGTCGTTGGCGCTGTAAATTGCGGTGGCCTTGAGCAGCTCCTCCACGGTCATGGTCTCCCCCTCCTTGAGCCAGATCTGGGAGCCGCCCTTTGAGGCCGCGACGGGGCTTGCGGTGACCTTGTCGGTCAATTTTATCCTGCCGCCGTCCAGCGCCTCCCCGAACAGCAGCAGGGGCATGATCTTTGTCACCGAGGCCGGGTACAGCTGCTGATTCTCGTTTTCCGCCAGCAGGGTCTCGCCGGTGGAGGCGTCCATGAGCACATAGGCCTTTGCCAGTACCTTCGGCCCTTCCTCCGCAAAGGCGGGAGCGGAGCAAAATGCCGCCGTTCCCAAACAAACCAGCGCCGAAAGTAAGATTTTCAAAAATTTTTTCACAGTAACCACTCCTTCAAAAAATTATATGAGCGGTTTTTGTTGTACATTCCGTTGATTTCGTGTATAATTACCCGGACGAAAGGTTGATCGGATTATGAGAATTGCGTTTTATACTTTGGGCTGCAAAGTAAATCAATACGAGACCGAGGCCATGGCGGAACGGGCGGAGCGGTGCGGCTACACCCTTGTCAGTCCCGACGAAAAAGCGGACGTCTACGTTGTAAACTCCTGCACCGTCACCGCGGAAAGTGACCGCAAGACAAGGCAGGCGGTGCGGAAGTTCAAGAGGGCAAATCCCGGGAGCGTCGTGGTGCTCACCGGCTGTGTGCCCCAGGCGTATCCGGAGATCGGGGAGGAGCTTATACAGGCGGATATCGTCATGGGCAACAGGAACAATTCCGCCCTTGAAGATCTGCTCGCAAAGTACGCACTCAGCGGCGAAAGACAGGTTGAAATAATTGCACATAAAACCGATGATGCCTTTACCGGCGATACAGTCACCGGCGCGGGCGCAAGGACAAGGGTAAACATAAAGATCGAGGATGGCTGCAACAGATTTTGCTCCTATTGCGCCATTCCCTATTCTAGAGGACGGGTGCGTTCAAAGCCCCTTGACGTGCTTAAAAAAGAGCTTAAAGCAGTGAATGACGCGGGTTTTCTTGAGGTGGTGCTGGTGGGCATAAACCTCTCCGCCTACGGCAGCGATACGGGCAAAAGCCTGTGCGACGCGGTGGAGCTCGCCGCCTCCTTCGGGAACATCAAACGGGTGCGTCTGGGCTCGCTGGAGCCGGATCACCTGACCCAGGAGGTTGTTGCAAGACTTTCACAAATCGAGAAGCTTTGCCCCCAGTTCCACATCTCCCTGCAAAGCGGCTGCGACAGCGTATTGAAACGCATGAACAGGCACTACACTGCGGCGGAGTACGCGGAGCTCTGCCGGAATTTGCGGGAGAGCTTCCCCGACGCGGCTCTGACCACGGACGTTATGGTGGGCTTCCCCGGGGAGAGGGAGGAGGACTTTGAAACCTCCCTTGAATTTGTCAAAAAGATCGGCTTTGAGAAGGTGCACGTTTTCGCCTATTCCCGGCGGAACGGCACCCCGGCGGCGAAGATGCCCGATCAGATCCCCAACGCCGAAAAAGAGAGCCGCAGCCGCCGGATGATAGCCGCCGCTCAGGAGATAAGAGAAAAATTTTTAGCCGCTCAGGTGGGCAAGACCGTCTCGGTGCTCATCGAGGAAAAAACCGAAGGGGGCGTTTGCCACGGATACACCCCCAACTATACCCCGGTGAAGGTGCCGGGGTACAGGGGAGAGTTCAACCGGCTGGTTCAGGTCAGGATAATCGCCGCCGAAAAGGATTTCGCCATCGGCGAGGAGATATGACGGTCAAAAGATGAAAAACGAGAGCCTTCTCCGCGGGGAGAGGGCTCTTTTTCGTTGTGTATCAAAGCTTTGAAACGATTTTTTTGATCAGCTTTTTTGCTCCGCTTTCCACGTCCGTCGTCTTTACCAGGGCGAGGATGTCCGCGTAGCGTTTTTCTTTTGCCGCCTCCCGGAAGCCGGGGCAGCCGGAGGAGTCCCCTCTGGGGTGGTTCACCGCCGTGACCACCTGTGGGATGTTGCAGATATATTCGATTTCCTTTAGCAGTTTTTCATCATCGTATCCGCCCAGCTTGTAGCAGTTGAGCAGGTGTTCATAGGCCTCGTTCTTGAGCTGGACGGCGGCATAGTACACAGCGTCCTGGGGCATGGGGTATTTTTTGATAAGCTCATGCTGGAGCTCATGGATGGCAAGGCAATCGTCGAAGTAGTGGGGCATGAACCGGTTGGTGTTGCCCCCCAGACGGTAGCAATAGAGCTTGTCCTTAGCCCAGACCACAGTCTGGCACTCCGGCAGTATGCGGATGCTCACCGTCAGGTCGTCCGCGAAGAACTTCACCGTTGTGGGGAACTGAGCCGCCGCCTTGAGCAGCTCGCTTTTGTAGAGGGTGGCCCACAGGCTGGCGGGGAATTTTGTGATGCCGAAATAGGAGATATAAAGCTCGTCCAGCACCGCCTGATGGTCATAGACTTTGTATTGGTGCTCCTCCCTGTGGTCGGGGGTGGGTATTGGTATGCTGATCTTCGTGCCCACGCACCGCACCGCCTCGCACTTGACCATATCCGCATCGTTTTCCCGGGCGTATCTGTACATCTTTTCCAGCGCGCCGGGGCGCAGATAATCGTCCGCGTCCAGGGTCATTATGTAGCAATCGTCGTCGCACAGGGCAATGCCCTTTTGACGGGTGGCAGTGGAGCCGCTGTTCTCTTGATGGAACACCCGGATGCGTCCGTCCTTTGCGGCAAAGCCGTCGCAGATCCTGCCGCTGGAGTCCTTTGAACCGTCGTCAACTAAAATGAGACGCCAGTCTTTGAATTTTTGACCAAGTACGGATCTTACACACTTTTTAATGGTGTTTTCCGCATTGTAGACGGGCACAACTATGTTTATCGGCAGTCTGCCGCTTTTTTTTTGCCGGGACATACAATAACCTCCCATAG
This sequence comes from uncultured Clostridia bacterium, assembly GCA_946626015.1. GTDB lineage: Bacteria > Bacillota > Clostridia > Oscillospirales > Acutalibacteraceae > JAAZFZ01. The sequence continues at coordinate 10,359 of CAMOTT010000053.1, forward strand.
GTTTATGGCTTTATTATATCACAGAATTTTTAAGGTTACAACTTGCCCGGTGAAAAAATAGCTCTCTGGCGGTCGTGCCCGATTAATCAGGCTCCCTTGTGTAAAGGGAGCTGGGTGCCCGCAGGGTAGCCTGAGGGATTGTTTTTAACAAAAATGCTTTAAGCTACGATTTGTTTTTCGGCTTGACAATCCCTCCGTCACGGCTGACGCCGTGCCACCTCCCTTTACACAAGGGAGGCACTGGTTTTGCTGGGTTTTAAATCACGCGCCGTAGGGAACACCGCCCCCGGTGTTCCTATGTAAAAAATCAGTACTCGCCCAAAATGAACGCCGGGGGCGGCGTTCACTACAAGTACGTATTTATCAGCTTCCCCTGTTGCAAAGGGAGACAAAACGTCTCGGGCGGTCGTGCCCGGTCATACAAAGGGTGTGGGAAAAGTTCTA
>CAMOTT010000054.1 GCA_946626015.1 uncultured Clostridia bacterium
AGGGCGGAGCTGTTTTTGACTATCTGACGCTGGTCCTCCTTGAACTCGGGCTTGAGCGCCTCGCCGAAGCAGACAGCCTTGGCGGCGATTATGTGCATCAGGGGGCCGCCCTGATTGCCGGGAAAGATGCCCTTGTTGATGGTTTTGCCCAGCTCCTCTTTGCAGAGGATAAGGCCGCCTCTCGGCCCTCTGAGGGTCTTGTGAGTGGTGGAGGTCACAACGTCCGCGTAGGGCATGGGTGAAGGATGTACTCCCGCCGCAACGAGTCCTGCGATGTGAGCCATATCCACCATAAAGTACGCGCCCACGCTCTTGGCGATGCCGCTCATGCGCTCAAAGTCGATTATTCTCGGATAGGCGGAGGCGCCGGCAATGATGAGCCTGGGCTTGCATTCCTTTGCCGTGGCCTCGAGAGCGTCGTAGTCTATCACACCGGAGTCGTTTACTCCGTAGGGTACAAAGTTGTATATGCGTCCGCTGGCGTTTACGGGGGAGCCGTGGGTCAGGTGGCCGCCGTGGGCAAGGCTCATGCCCATTACAGTGTCGCCGGGGTTGAGCAGGGCGGCATAAACCGCCAGGTTTGCCTGGGAGCCGGAGTGGGGCTGCACATTGGCCCACTCTGCGCCGAAGAGCTCCTTTGCCCTATCAATGGCGATGTTCTCCACTTCATCGACACATTCGCAGCCGCCGTAGTAGCGCTTGCCCGGGTAGCCCTCGGCGTACTTGTTGGTGAGTACGCTGCCCATGGCGGCGATAACCGCCGGGGAGACGAGGTTTTCCGAAGCGATAAGCTCGATGTTGCGGCGCTGGCGGTCAAGCTCCTTCTGCATAGCCGCGCCCACAACAGGGTCTGTTTGCGAGACAAAGCCGATGCTGTCGATCAGGTTTGAAAACATAAGAAAAACATTCCTTCCGTAAATTTATCCATTTGGAATTTTAGCGAAGTAATGTGTTAAATGATAGCATAAAACCTATACCCTGTCAATGTGAAAAATCACCTAATAAACTTCTTGATTTTCCGATATTTCGGCAATTATTTTCTGCATTTCCTCCGGCGGCTCGGCGCAAAAGGTCATTGCCTCCCCGGTTACCGGGTGGTCAAAGCTCATTTTCGCGCAGTGCAGGAGCTGGTGGCCGATATCTGCGCGGCTGTCGCCGTACATTACGTCACCCACCAGCTTGTGACCGATATGTGAAAAATGCACACGTATCTGATGAGTTCTGCCTGTCTCCGGCTTTACCCTGACCAGAGTCATGCCGCCGCCGGATCTTACAGCCTCCCACCGGGTCAGCGCAGGTTCGCCGCCCTCTCCGCAGGCGCGGAGAGTTTTATTAGGGTCCGGGCGTATGATCGGCGCGTTTATCTCGCCCCGTCCGCTGAGTATTCCGTTCACCACGGCAAGATATTCTTTTTTGAAATTTCCCGTCAAACGCGAGGCGCTGTAAGGGTTGAGGGCGCAAACGATCAGCCCGGAGGTGCCCTTGTCCAGCCTGCCGACGGCGCGGAATACCGACTGCCTGCCCGTTGACTTAAGGTGCCAGGCCACAGCGTTGGCCACAGTATCCCCCTGATGGTTGTGGGTGGGGTGCATGGCGATGGAGGGAGCCTTGTTTATCACTAAAATATCCTCGTCCTCGTACACTATATCAAGGGGGTATTCCACAGCCTCAGTCTGAGCTTCGTCCTCAGGAATGTTCACGGATATCACGTCACCTGAGCGTATCGGATCCACGGTTCGGGCGCGCTCCCCGTTGAGCATTATTCCGTCCTCAAGGGTCTTGAGCCTGCGTATCAGTTTCGTGGAGAGCTTTGCGCTGCCGCGCAGGAAGTGCAGCAGCTTCCTGCCGCCGTATTCTTCGGGTACGGTGAATTTTAATTCTCGTGACAAAATAAATCCCTCCAATGTGTTGCCTATTATATCAGTTAATGTTATAATTGTAAAGAAATCGAGCAGGACATTTTCAACTTTTTCTTGGTTTTTTTAATTTGTTTCATTATTATTTCTAATTTATTTCGGATTTATTTCGGACGGAGGCGTAGGCTTTGAGGATCGATCTTCCTGTTGACGTAAAGTTCATATTGGACAGTCTGAGCGCCCGGGGTCATTCCGCCTACTGCGTGGGGGGCTGTGTCAGGGACGCTCTTTTGGGCAAGGCTCCCGTGGATTGGGATATCACCACCTCCGCTCTGCCGGATCAGGTCAAGGAGGTCTTTTCCTCTTTCAAGGTCGTTGATACCGGCATAAAGCACGGCACGGTGACGGTCATTATCGGCCACGTTCCATATGAGATAACCACCTTTCGGGTGGATGGCAGCTACTCGGATAACCGGCACCCTGACAGCGTGAGCTTTTCCGGGAACATCAGGGATGATCTGAGCCGCCGGGATTTTACCGTCAACGCCATGGCCTACAACGAGAATGGGCTGGTTGACTGCTTCGGCGGCGCGGCGGATACCGCCGCAGGGATCATCCGCTGCGTGGGGGACGGCGAAAGGCGGTTCAACGAGGACGCTTTGCGTATAATGCGCGCTCTGCGGTTTTCCTCCGCACTGGGCTTTAAGATCGAACCGCGCACAAGGGAATGTCTGCTGGCAAAAAAAGAACTGCTCAAAAATATCGCTGTGGAGAGGATCACCGCGGAGCTTTTAAAGCTCATCTGCGGCAAGGATTTCGGCAAAATTTTTGCGGAGTACAGCGAGGTTATTTTTACGGCGGTTCCGGCGTTGGGTGAGTTTTATTTAAAATGCGAAAATTACGCGGCTTTGCTGGAGCGGAACCTTGCCGCCGCCGCTATTCTGCCCGGGGAACAGATCAAACGCATGGCGGTGCTGGTCTCTTTCCCGGAGGAGGAGCTGTACCCGGAACCCCTTGACATAAAAGGCAGGAGCATGCTTTGCGAGGCTGTTTTGCGCAGCATGAGGCTCTCCAATAAATTCATCGGCGAGGCCTGCCGCCTTGCAGGGTACAGGTCTGTTGATATTGCGGATGAAACGGCGATGAAGCTCTGCGCGGGCAGGCTGGGTTATAAGGAATTTTTCAACTTAATGCAAATAAAAACAGCCGACGCGGAGATCAGGGAAGACAGGGAGAATATGCTCCGGCTTGCCGATATGGCGGCGCTTGCCCGGGAGCTGCAGGGAAAAGGCGCCTGCCTGCGCGTCGGCGATTTGAAGGTCAGCGGAGAATCCCTTGCAAAAAAGTTCGGTCTGCAGGGCCCGGAAATAGGAGACTGCCTGGAAAAACTGCTCCTTGCCGTGCTGGATGAAAAGGTGGCGAATACCGCCCGCGAGCTGACAAAATATGCCGAAAAAGCCCTCGGTTACACGCTGATTGTGTAAAATGCATAAAAATATCCATCATAACTCGTCAAAGTTTGCGGAGCAGGATCAAATGTTTTTTTTAAATCCCCTTGACTATGAGGGCTTTTATGTTTTATAATATACTCAATGTCGGTGACGTGGGCATACGTGCGTCCGTATGTGTGCCCGGCGCTCCCGTGTTACGCTTGTTTTGTGTTTACGGGAACGACATAATTTTAAGAAGTTAGCCGGGGCTTTTTCCAACCCGGCGACTAAAAAGAAATGGAGATGGAAAAGTATGAACAAGGCAAAGAAAGTCCTGGCTGTCCTTATGGCTTTGTGCATGGCGTTTGGTGTGCTTTCAGTTACCGCTTTCGCGGCTGACCTCCAGGCCCAGATCAACGCGGCTCCTGCCGGCGGCACAATCACATTCGGCGGCTACTCCGGCCCTGTTGTAATCTCCAAGAACCTCACCATCAACTTTGAGGATGGCGCAAAGGTCTGGAGCAACGAGGCCAAGCCCGCGATCACAATTGCGGACGGCGCTAAGGTTACACTTAACGGTGTTACCGCCGGCGTATCATCCCCCGTGGATTTCGACAGGTTTGACGCTGTTGATCTCCCTGATGCTTATCTTAAGGCATCAATCCCCGCGATCAGAGTTGCTAACAACGCTGAGCTCAACCTCAAGAACTCCGTCGTAACAGGCGGCGAGGCTAAGTTCGTTACTACGGACATCTATGTTCCCGTAGGCGCAGGCGTTGAGACCTACAACAACTCAGTCGTCAACGTAGAGAACTCCATCGTTTTCGGTACATGGGGCGTTGAGAACACTTCTTCAACAGTTGTCAACATCGCTGCCACCAGTATCGTTGCCGGTTACATGGACGCTACCGCAGCTCTCTACAAGACAAACATTGCTTCCGGTTCCTACAAGCTCTCTTCCACAGAGTTCGCTGAGGCTTTCCTTACTGACAAGGCTCATTTCGATGAGGAGCAGGCAGAGATCGCTAATAACCTTCTTGGCACCAGAGTCTATGCTGTTGTTGAAGCAGCTCCCGAGGCTGTTAACGGCCTTACAAGCGAGTGCGTAGACGGCGAAACCACCATTTCTTTCAACAAGGAAGATACCCTTTGGGTTCCCAAGACCTTCACACTCGGTGATTACGGCACAAAGGATCTCGTCCTTGACGGCGACAAGTACACAGTTGCTTTCTCAGGCGTAGAGTCCGGTAATTACGATTACACTGTTGATTATGAGCTTCGCGCTGACCTCGGTCAGGCTGCTGGCACCATCAACGATTTCGTTGAGGATTTCGCAAGAGATTACTGGCCGGATCTTAACGACAACGTTAATGCGGCTATCGATCACGTTCTCGACGTAGCAGCTGATGAGATTGAGACCAAGCTTATCGACGCTTACAAAGACATCCGTCAGCTTCAGAAGGATGCTAACAAGGACAATTCTCCCCTTAACGCTATTAAGGCTGACCTCAGAGCCATCAGCGGCCAGTTCCACTGGATCCTTGGCGACAAAGTCTTTGAGCAGATAGTCGGCACTCCCTCAGAGCTTGAGGAGGCAAGACCCGGCACATACTACACGATCCTTAACTACTTCAAGGCGCTCAAGGCTGCTGACGGTTTCGTAGCTAAGGCTGCTTACATCCGCGACAATTACCAGGCTCTTTGGAACGACATCGTTGGCAAAGAGGGCGACACCATTTACGCTCACATTGTTGCTATATATAATGTATTAGACAACAACAACGGCGGCACCATCGCTCAGATAATCGACGCTATCGAGAACAATCCTGACCTTGCTGCAATGGTCGGCAACGATTTCGTTGGCCAGATCAGCGACATCAAGGCTCTCCTTAAGGATGCTATTGACGCTATTGACGGCACAGCCGGCTCAAAGGGCGCAAGAGATTATTATAATGAGCTTATCGGCGGCGAAGAGATCCAGGATTACCTTGCATTCGCAAGCGACGAAAACCTTGCAGAGGGCGACAGACTCCTCTCCAACATCAAGACTTATTATGATCCTGATTTCGAGGGCACAAAGCTCCTTGTTAAGGAAGTTGAGCTCGACGGCGAGATCGAGATCGAAAACCTCATCACCTCCGGTATCGAGACTAATGTTTCAGTAAGCGGTCTTGGCCAGGTTGCTTCCTCAACAATGGCTGCACCCATCACTGAGTCCTACACCATCAGAACAAACGATACCTTCACACTTGCAGCTTCTTCAGAAGACGAAGAGTTCCTCTTCTGGACAAACGGCGAAACAGGTAAGGTTTGGAGCTACGATGCAAACATCACCATCACTCCTCTTAACAACAAGGCCATTGTTGCCAACTTCGCAGAGGATATTGATGTTGATAACTACATCTTCATCGACCAGACCAATACTTACAAAACAACAGGCGATTCTCTTGATGACGCTCCCGAAGTTCCCGCGAGACTTTACGGCGGCACATTCGAGTTCTCAGAGTGGGAACTTGTTGCTGAGAGAGGCGAAAACATCAAGATCTACAAGGCAGCATACGTTGTCAGCGGTTCAGCTGACGCTGCATTCAGCGTTCACGTAAACGAAGGCGGCAAGCTTTGGAACTTTGATGCAAACGAAGCTTACGAAGAAGACGTAAGAGAGTACGCGTTTAAGGATACTGTCTACGTAGTAGCAGACGAGGCCGAAGGCTTCAGCTACTGGAAGGATCAGAACAACAAGATCGTCAGCTACTCTAAGGACTATGCTTTCATCGCTACCCGCGACGTAGTTCTCAGAGCAGTTTACAACGAGGCTGTTGAAACTGATCTTGCTCTCAACACCTACTTCATGCTTGACAGCGGCAACGTTCTCAACATGTTTGCTGAGAGATCAATAAAGGTCGGCTCATCCAAGAAGGTCATCGAGGTTGGTGTTCTTGTTTGCGCTAACGGCTCAATCGCTGACGAAGACATCGTTATCGGCACAGCTGGTATCGGTAGAGCTGTTGATTCAGCAGTTGGCAAGGATTACGCAGCAAACGGTACTTACTGGTCAGTTCTTGGCAGCTCAACAGTCAGCACACTTCAGTCAAGACACATCGACGTTCGCGCACGCGGCTACATCGTCTACACTGAGGGCGGCCAGACTCATACAGCATACGCTCCCGTAGTTTCTTACGACTTCTAAGCATAAGTTTTCACCGTAAGTTCCCTTTAGGAGATGATTATGATGGAAAATTATGCGGCGCCTCAGATCGAACTTGTTCGGTTTGATGTGTATGATATTACAGAGAGCGGCGCTTCCGGAGATCCTTCACTCGATATAGGTGAGCAGATTGAACTCGGCGAAGTGGAGCCTTGGTAATATTTATCAGCGATTTATTAAAAATCTAATAAATCTTTAATGAAAGGAGTAGTCTAAAATGAAAAAGTATGTAAGCCCCGAGCTTAATGTTGAGCTTTTCAACCTTGTGGACATGATCATGGAATCAGGTGTTGATTTCGGCAGCACAGGCACAGGTACAGACAACGATAATCCTGATGAACCCGGCGGACTTGTAATCAATCCGTGATTGCGATTGTATCCATCTATACGATTTGATGAAGCTCGGGCAGCTTAAAGCGGCGCAGAGTAAATCATAATGTATGCTTTTAGCGGGCAGGTAGCTTTGCTGCCTGTCCGTTATTTGCTTTTTAAAAGATTTTTGTGAGATTGCGGGGCGGTTTTTATGTCACTTTACAGGATCGCGGATCTTTTGGTCGATATCGAGTACAAGTACGAGATGAGCGGCAGATGCGAACGCTATGCTGTCAAGACCGATGAAGCGCCCCTGTTCAAGGTCTCGACCACCGACGGGGAGATAGAAGAGCTGTACAAAAGGGCTCCCCATCTTAGCTTATCCTCCTGCGAGTATCTGATACTGGGCTCGCGGTTTTACGAGCATTTGCTTGACTACAACGGAATGCTGCTGCACTCCTCCGCCGTGGCGCTGGACGGGGAAGCTTATATTTTTTCAGCCTCTCCCGGTGTGGGCAAATCCACACACACGGGCCTTTGGCAGGAATATTTCGGCAAAGACCGAACTTTTATTATAAACGACGATAAGCCGGCGATAAGGATAATCAACGGCAAGGCTTATGCCTACGGCACCCCTTTCAGCGGCAAGTATGACATAAGCGAAAACACAGGCGTACCGATGAAGGCTCTGAGCTTTATCTATCAGTCGCCTGAAAACAAAATCGAGCCTATGCCTCAAAGCAAGGCCATAGCCTCTATACTTAACCAGACAATTCGTCCGGCGGATATGAAGAACATGGACAAGGTGCTTTCGGTGATCGACAGGATCGTTGCCACTGTTCCAGTCTATTCGCTTGGCTGCAATATAAGCCATGACGCGGTAAAACTCTCATACGCTGTCATGAGCGGACAAAAGTAAATTTTATATATAATTGTATATAATAAACGAAAGAGGAAACGCTTTGCAAAACAATATGAAGACAGACAAAAGGACACTCAAGTGGCTATACGGAATCTCAAAAAAACAGATGCCGGCTATAGTCTTTTTGGCATTTTCAAATGTTTTGACCTCAGCTATAAGCGTTTTCTCGGCTCTCCTTTTCCGCGGCCTTATTGACAACGCCATGGGCGGCAACAGGAGCAAGGCTATTGATTACATGATAACCGTGGCGGTTCTTGTGGTTTTTAACCTCCTGCTCCATTTTTTTGTGGGCTACGTTACGGAGAGCTCAAAGGCCAAGGTGGAAATTTCCATCAGGGTCCGTATAATGAACATCATTTTTTCAAAGGATTATCTTCAGGTCTCCGCCCAGCACACGGGGGAGATACTCAACAAGATAACAAGCGACACAGCCGTCATCAGCGACGGCATAGTAAACCTTGTGCCCAACACCTTGGGGCTTATCTCCGGGCTGGCTTTTGCCTTTTTTGCCCTATTGTCTGTTAAAAAAGAATTTGCTATAATATTCTTAGCCGCGGGGCTTGCGCTGTTCCTTGTTATGCGCGCTTTCCGCAGGCTTATAAAAGGTCTGCACAAGGTTTCCCAGGAGACCGAGGGCAAATCCCGCGCCCTTATGCAGGAGTCCCTTGAAAGCGACCTTGTTATCCGGGTATTCAACGCCCAGAAGCAGATAGACGAAAAGGTCAGGGAGACCCACCAAAAGAACTACAAGGCCAGAATGAGGCTGGTTTTGGCAAAGCGGTTCTCGGAGCTTGGCTTTGGCGCCGCCTTCCGCTTCGGTTATTATTTCACCTTTTTCTGGTGCGTTTTCATGCTCATAGAAAAAACCATAACCTATGGCACCCTCACGGCCATACTCCAGCTGGTCAACAAGATCCAGTCACCGGTTTCCGGCCTCTCCGGCCTTGTGCCGTGGTATTTCAGCGTTGTCGCCTCTGCGGAGAGGATCCTTGAGATCGAGGATCTGCCCGGTGAGGACGAGGGAGCCGCGCCGGACAAGTCTGTGACAAGCGGCAGCTTCCGCGCGATCCGTCTGGAAAATGTCACCTTTGCCTACAAGGACGAGGCCATAATCAAGGACGCAAACCTTACCGTCAACCGGGGCGATTTTGTCGCAGTGACCGGAATTTCCGGCATCGGCAAGAGCACCGTTATGAAGCTCATGCTCAGCGTGCTCAAGCCTGAGAACGGCAAAGTGGAGCTGGAGCTTGAGGATAAAACAGTGCCGGTGAGCAAATATACACGCAACCTGTTCTCCTATGTGCCCCAGGGTAATATGCTCATGTCCGGCACCATACTTGAGAACATCACGTTCTTTAAAAAGGCGGATGAGGAAAGCATCGAAAAGGCGCTCAAAACCGCCTGCGCTTACGATTTTATACAGGAACTGCCGGAGGGCATAAACACAGTCATCGGCGAGCGCGGCTACGGTCTCTCCGAGGGGCAGATACAGCGCATCGCCATCGCCAGAGCCATATTGAACGACGCTCCCGTCCTGCTGTTGGACGAGGCGACCTCCGCGCTTGATGAGCAGACGGAAAAACAGCTCCTTGTAAATCTCCAGAACCAAAAGGACAAGACCTGCATAATCATAACCCATAAAAAAGCCGCTCTTGAGGTCTGCAACAGGAACTTCAGGATCGAAAATAAAACCATCATCAGCAACTGATTTCAAGAAAGGGGAGTACCCTACGGGGTACAAATAAAAGTATGAAAATAAGAGACGATTTCAAGCTCCGCAAGGTGGGCGACAGCGCCATAGTTATCGCCGTTGGCAAGGCCGGCCTTGACCTCAACGGTATGATCTCCCTGAACGAGACAGGGGAGCTGCTCTGGAAGCTCCTGGAAAAGGGCGCGGAGGAGGAAACCCTTGTGGCAGAGCTTGTAAAGACCTATGATATAGACGAAAATACCGCAAAAGCCGACGTTAAAGCGTTTATCGAAAGCCTTGAAGGGAAGAACATCCTTGAGTAAAAGTGTCACCCTTGACCAGATGTACGGCGTTATAGCCGAGACCCTTGAGAACGACGGCCAGGTCTCGTTCATCTCAACGGGCAACAGTATGCTGCCCACAATACGCAACCGGCAGGATACCATCCATCTCGTCAAGCCCGGCCGCCCGCTGAAAAAAGGCGACGTGATTTTTTACCGTAGGGACAACGGCAAGTTCGTGCTCCACCGCATCGTGGGCAAAAACAGGGAGGGCTACATCCTCCGTGGAGATAACCAGCGGGATAAGGAGTACGGTATCAGGCCGGATCAGGTCATCGCCCTGTTGGTGAAGATCGAGCAGGACGGCAGGGTCATAAACTGCGACAGCCCGTCCTTCAGGTTAAAGGGGAGACTGATGATAGAATACAAAACCCTAAAAGAGATGTATTCCAGAATTCTGGAAAAGAAAAATAACAGAAAAGGGAATAATTTATGATTAAGAAAATTCTTTCGTTTGTTTTGGTCATTGCTGTAATATTTACCCTTGGCGCCTGCGGCAAGGGCGGCGACAAGCTGGGCTGCAAGGTGGGCGTTATCACCGGGCCAAAGGAGCTTTTCCCCGAAACAGCGGAGGTCGTGTCCGCCCTTGCGAAAAAGTACGGGGACGAGATAGTCTCCGCCGGCTTCCCCTCGGATTATGAAACCAACGACGGCAAGGCTATAGAAAGCATTGCAAAGGCTCTTGTCAACGAATCAAACGTGCAGGCGGTGGTGTTTGCCAACGCCGTTACAGGCACAGCAAACGCCATAAATAAAATAAAAGAGCTTGACCCGAAGATCCCGGTCTTTTGCTGCTATAACGAAGAAAAAACCCAGACCCTGGACAAGGCGGACGGAATTTTCAACCCTGATATGGCAGCCATGGGCAAGCTGGCTGTGGATCAGGCAAAGAAGGCGGGAGCTGTCAATTTCTATTATTACAGCTTCCAGCGCAACGAGGTAATTGAGACCAACATAGCGCTGAAAAAGGCTGTTGAGGAGAACTGCAAGCAGAACGGCATC